>JASGVX010000091.1 GCA_030054735.1 Methanobacteriota archaeon
TTCATCTCTTTAGCCCATATCTGTTTATAATTTTCTTCGATTCCAGTAGGTTCTCTCTGCAAATGAGCATTGCAAAGAGCATGGTCACACTCATAACCGTTATAGGATTTCCATCCATCATGAACTGCTATTCCTTTAAACTCTGGAAGAATTCCCATTGCATTAAATGCTTCTGTTCCTCTTTTTGGGTGAGCAAAATAACATGTGTATTTGTTATTTGAAGCTACATGAAGCCAATGCCTTACTCCATTAACTTTCATCCCAGTTTCATCAAAATTGCTTACAGGAGAAGTTATTATCTTCTCCCTTATCATTTTCAAAACCCTCTAAATTCTGGAAACAATCCTTTTCTGCTCTTATTACGGTAGCAGGACAAATTTTTATTCCCATAAGATCATCAAAAAACTCTGAAATTCGTTTATATGGGATTAACTGGTAGTTTTTACAGTAAATAGCTGAAGCTAAGATATTAGGACCATATTGAACTGGATATTTCACAGTTTCAGGGAAATCGTCTTTATTTAATTTCCCGCAATGAGGACAACTCTTTATCTGGCTTCGATGTTCTGTAACAATTAGGTTTACAGGTGGAATGTCAAAGACCTGCCTTCTCTCATAAGCTTCAACTTCAACATTCTCAAGAGTATGCCACATTCTTTGCAGCAGGTCAAAGAATGTTCGATTACCTAATCAGGCTCATTAACCCTTTCAAGAGTTGTGCCGGGATGACCTTCTTGACCTCCAGGTTTCTTACCACTCTTTTTACGGTGACTCTGAGGATTGGGTTTAGATTTAACAAAATCAGTAGAAGGAGGCCTACTTCTGTCATGGCTATTTTGATTTAAGCGAGCTTCTAATACCTTTACACGTTCTTCGAGTTTAGCAATAAGAATAGATTGTTCTTCTATGATAGCTTCGAGTCTCTGGATGACAGAAATTACAGCTTCAGGGCCAGTTTCATAAATGGAAAGAATCTCTTCACGTGTAAGCATAATAACGAGAAACAAATAGGGATTCAAATAATATCCAATTT
The DNA here is from genome assembly GCA_030054735.1 of Methanobacteriota archaeon. Taxonomy (GTDB): domain Archaea; phylum Halobacteriota; class Methanosarcinia; order Methanosarcinales; family Methanosarcinaceae; genus Methanosarcina. The sequence goes on from JASGVX010000091.1 coordinate 1,034, forward strand.
TCCCTCGAAAATAGGGGAAATTGTAGCCATTTAAAGGATACCTGAATAGTTACGTTAATTCTACAATTGTGTTAATTTTTTCTACTATAAGGTTAATTCACATCTAAATCTCTCTGTTTTAAGGTCATATTTTTAAAGTTAACGGTTCTCATTATCCAATTGTAGAATTGCTTTGAGTTTTGAGACGGCCTCTATTTGCTTGTTTTCTTTGGGGCTATAGATAGATCCTGTATGATTTGTTGCAGTTGGACGAAAGTATGACTCAGAAAGCCGCAATGTCTTAAAAAGAGACTTCTAAAAAGGACTCCTGGATTTTTTCAGCAATACATTATTTGTCCTTTATTGCCGAATTTATAGCTATTTCAGCTATATTAGAGCCGAGCTCTCCTATTCTAAAGAGGCTGTCTACTATAATCCCAAGAGCTATCATGGTTTCATGAGACTCAAGCTTAAGAAAGGATACAAGCAGTTCTGTTACACGTAAGCGCATATCATCTATGCTGTCTATTACCTGGTTTGCAAGTGAGGTATCAGAGTTGTACAGGGCATCAACTGCCTGCTTAACCAGCCCCATATATGTACTGCTGAGGTCTTCTATGACTTCCATTATATCTTCGCTGACAGGCTCCTGCATTTTTGATGCAACCATTGCTATCCTCTGGGAGTGGTCTGCTATTCTCTCAATAGGTCCTGCTGCCATTCTGAAATCATGGTATTCCTCTATACTTGTTTCCGAAGAGTCAGGCATTCTCCCCCCGCAGAGAGTGGAACGGAACTGTTTGGAAATAAGGAGGAATATCCTGTCTACCTCATCGTCCCTCTGGCTTACATCAAGAGCAAGGTCGTGGTCAGCAGTTTTTAGGGCTCGTATGGCATCTTTTTGCATGGAAGATGCAATCAGAAACATTCTTTGTATGCCTTTTTTTATGTGGAGTTCATTTGGGTTGAGAATATCCTGAATGACAACACAGTTTGAGCTTTCTTCGATGATTTCAGGTCCTATAAGCTTGTAACATGCCTTGCGAATAACCTGTTTATGCTCGCTAAGTATTCTTTTTGAGGTAAACTCTATCCTGTCGTAACCATAGAGATACGCAGCAATAATATCTCTTTCAAGAGCTTTTGCTTTATACCCCGTCACATTAATTCTTTTTGTTTTTATTGTATGCCCTTCCAGAATAGGATCAATTAGCAGTTTTCCATCTGGTTGAGCCTGAATGGAGACTCTTGTCCCTGTTTCAATTCCCACTTTTTCGGCCCACTGTTTTGGGAGGGAAATAATATAAGTGGATCCGCCTGTTTGCTGTACTTTTCTCGTTTCTATATAGATCCCCCGTTTTTGCTTCTCAGGCCAGGCCCGGAAGTGGATAGAAATTCTAACTTGAGAGGTATATTATATATAATGTTTATATAAGGCAGTAATATATATATTATTCGGATTTACTATTTGTATCCTTGTGAGTCTTCTTTTTTGAGGAAAAAATCCGGAGTCCTTATTTAAGCTTACTCCATTCGTTACTCTGAATAGTGATAAAAAATATTAAAGAGCAGAGCATTCTGGAAATAATGACACTTAAAGGGCATGCCTGCGCTTTTGGGGCTGGAACCATAATAAATGCCATAGCTACCTGGAAAGGTGCAGCATTCGGGATCGATTTAAAGACCTTTGCAGAGGTGAAACTCTCGGAAGGTGAATCTGCAATTACTGCTTCAATTGAAGAGATGCCTGAAGGAGATACCCGCCTTATAGAACGCTGCGTTGAACTCGTCCTTGAGCGATTTGAGCTAGAACTCGGAGGTACGATAAAGACAGGGAGTGAAATCCCCCTTGCAGGAGGGCTCAAGAGCAGCAGTGCTGCAGCAAACGCTTCGGTCCTTGCAACTCTCAGGGCAGTTGGGGAAACCCTTCCTCCTTTTGAGATCATAAAACTGGGTGTAAGGGCTGCAAAGGAAGTAGGAGTTACTGTAACTGGAGCCTTTGATGATGCATGTGCCTCTTTTTTGGGTGGAATTGTAATTACTGATAACAAAAAAATGGAACTTATCAGGCGCGAAGAAGTCGATTCAAAAGTTCTGATATTTGCCCCGGCAAAAAAGGCTTTTAGTGCGGACACGAATGTAAAACGCTCGCAGTTGATCGCCCCATATGTGGAAATGGCATATGAACTTGCTCTTGCAGGTGAGTACGAACGAGCAATGACGCTTAATGGTTTTCTCTACTGCGGGGCGCTCAGGTTTGATACGGAACATATGCTCAGAGCTCTGGAATGCGGGATAAAAGGAGTCAGCCTTTCCGGAACAGGTCCCTCTTACACAGCCCTGGTAAAAGAAGATCAAGTAAAAGAACTTAAATCTGCCTGGGAAAGCTGCGGCATGGAAGGAAGAGTCATAGAAACCAGTATAAATAACATTGGTGCGATATCATGTAACATGGAGGGGTCCTCTTGAGTGAACTTGAAGCTGTCCGCAAAGAAATAGAGGAGATTGACAGGGAAATCCTTTCCCTGATCGACAAAAGAGTTGACCTTGCTGAAAAAGTTCTTGAGTCAAAAAGAATAAATGGAACTTCTATAAATGACCATAAGCAAAATGAGGTTGTAATCAATAGGGCATTAAACACTGCAACCGAACTCAACCTTGATTTAAGATCAGTAAAAGAAATTTTTGAGATTCTAATCAGGATGAGTATCGAACGCCAGAATGAGTTAAGTGGAAAGAGAAGCTTGCCCTGACTTGCCTTAAAGGAGCAAAAAATGGTTGATATTTCACTGATTATGGGTTCTGAGTCTGACAGGGCAATAGCCAACCGCGCGGTTTCAGTTATGGAAAAAAGCAAGTACAGTTATGAAGTGATGGTCATTTCTGCCCACAGAAACCCTGACGAGCTTGACAGTTATATCTCAAATACAGATGCAAAAGTCTTTATTACAATAGCAGGTTTATCAGCAGCCCTGCCTGGTGTTGTTGCCTCCAAAACGAAAAGGCCTGTAATAGGTGTGCCTGTAAGCGCAAAACTCGGCGGGCTTGACGCCCTTCTATCCATAGCACAGATGCCACCCGGAGTACCAGTAGGTAGTGTAGGAATTGACAACGGGGCAAACGGGGCATATCTTGCCCTGAGGATCCTGGATTTAATTGAAAAACCTTGAAAACGCTAAGGATTCCAGTTTTTAACTTGTTTTTTCGGGAGTAAAATTCCTGAAACGTTTTTGATTCTTCATCTTTGCAGAATGATTCAAAAAGGTGTGGAATGAAACTGAATTAAGGATAGGGCATCTGAGTATTGGGAGTGTGGGAATAGAGGGATAAAAAGAGTTGACTGATGTTTACAGCAAGAAGAGCCTTTTCTCCTCAGATGCCCTATCTATCAATATAATAGATAATATAAAAATTTCTGGAATACTGCTGCTTTTCCGGATATAGAATTACTGGCTGCTTTCGGTTTCTGGCAATATGGGAACAAGTTCATGTCATAAATCAGTTTTTGTCAAGCAGTATTGCGTCCATGATCTTTAAAGAACCAGAGTTCCCTTCCCATTCGATTTCACTTTTCACAATTTCTATTCGCTTTTTGAAGAAAGGAGCGTCAAGGACTACAGTTTCATATTCTCCCCCCTCCCCTGCCATATGGACCATATGCCTGCGGTTCAGTGCTTTGAGGTTCTCAATTGAATTCACATTAATAGGGCGCCCAAGCCAGGACTCATCCAGGCCATCGGCTGAAACCTGCACAATCCTGATATCAAGAACTTTAGACATTTCATTTAATAGTTCCTCGGGATCCCTGTGCCATAGGGGTGCATAGACTTTAAGCCCGAGGGAATCGCAGATCTTCTGTACCCTGCTTACCTGGTATTGCGACTCAATAGAACCTACAGACACCCCATCAACGTCCACTTTTCTCAGGGCAAGGGCAAGGTCGTCCAGCTCAAGTTCTTTGATTCCGCTGGACTGTTGCTGGATCAGCGGGATTTCACTGGCGGCAGAGATTAGCTCTACCATGTGGAGGTTAATTGAGTGGTACATATAGGAGTCGTCCCTTTCGGGAACAATATTAATGAGGTGGGTGACCTCATGCCCCTCTTCAAGGGCTTTATGGATAGCAAAAACTGAGTCTTTGCCGCCAGAAATCAGTGCTGCGAGTTTCATCTGCATCCTCTTCCATAATACTATTTTTTTCGTACTTCCAGGTTAATTCACAAACTATAGTCTGTGGACCATTATAATATTTTATATATTTTTTTCTTTCTCAGCAGCCCACTTCATTGGGGTATTTGCGAGCTTCAGCTCTCTGCTTCCAGCTTATCAAAATTGGCTTCATAACGGGATTTCATTTCTTCCCAGGTCGGAAGGCTGGTCTGACCGCCCCTTGACTGTACTGCAAAAGAAGCTACGGTTGACCCTATTTTCCCACATGTGCTAATGGAATAGCCTCTTGTGTACGCCAGCAGAAAACCTGCCCTGTAAGCATCTCCTGCTCCAGTGGGGTCTACTGCTTTTACTGAAACTACAGGAATTTCCCATTCTTCATTGCCTTTGTAGATTCTGCTGCCTTTCGAATCATAAGTAACAACAATAACATCAATCATGGCCCTGAGTTCAGAAAAGCTCTTTCCGGTCATCTCGGACACACGTCTGATTTCATGCCTGTTTGCAAAGAGGATGTCAGTATGGGCAAGAATTGTCTCAAGGTTTTCTTTAGAGTAAGTAACCAGGTCCTGTCCAGGGTCAAAGGATACAAAACCGGATATCTGTGCTATCTTTGCATTGTAGACACTATCTGCTGTTGCGAGGTGGACAAAATCAGCAGGTTCAGGTTCCAGCTCTTTAAATTTTGAGGAGGCTCCCCAGTAAAAATAGGTAGTCTGGTTATCTTTCCTGTCCGTAAAAATGAAAGCTTTGGGTATTTTTCGGTCTTTTATAATGTAGAGGAGGGAAAGATCAACGCATTCATCCTTAAGAAGCTTCTCATATCCCGAGCTTGAAAAATCCGTACCTACAGGAGATATTAGCTGGCTTTTTCCTCCCAGCTTTGCAATGGCAACTGCAATGTTTGCAGCCCCTCCCCCAGGATATTCTTCATAGTCAATTACAGGGGAAGACTCGTTTTTTCCTGCGATATTTTCAACATCTACGATATAATCAAGGGCAGTATGCCCCACTACGGAGATAATTCTGTCCATGCAGTTTCCTCTTGTTCAGGGCTGGGAGGAGCCCGGAAATTTGTTTTTGGGATTGGATATATTCTTAAAAGATAAGTGAAGTAAATACTCAGAAAAAGATAAAATTACTGATTTTATCCTTTTCTGCCTTGCAGACATCAGGACAGATTCTCCATCAGGACAGATTCTTCATTTCCAGCTAGTGTCGAGTCAGTAATCAAGGATTATACTATTTTGAATCATTGCAATCTTTTATATGCGACATATTAACGCTGACATGACACTAGGGATTCATCGAGCCCTGGCGATGTGAAGCTGCCTGTATAAGAAGCCGTACAGGCACGCCTTCTTCTGCCCACATTTCAACATATTAAAGGAAAGAAACATGTTTATTTATTTGTTTTGCCTTTTTGCTGCGGTTCTCCTTTTTCACCTGACCGTTCGAATTCCGTGACTTCGACAACTGTCAAGGGAACATCGCGGAGAGACTTTCCTATCACAGATTTTGCAATCCTTTCTGCATGTTCTGCAGATTCGGCATCAAAAACCTTCATTTCAAAAATAAGCCCTACAAGTGCGGTGTTTGCTGCTATGAAAACACTACTAAAAGGCTCGTCGCATGCAGGGCAGTATGTGCTTCCCACATCCACCTCCACAAAATCAAGTTTGGGGTTCAGGCGCTTTCCAGCCTCAGAAATCGCAACCCCTATTGCATCATCAGCTGTTTTTACATCTCTAACCAACCAAGCTGCTTCAAGTACCACATGAAAGTTCTTCATAATCGTCCACCGTAGTTGTAGTATACGTTTTCAGTATTATCCCAAAAATAGGGAAAAATTATTGAATTAAAGAATAGAGTAAAGTATGTTAATTATTAGGCTTCGAATACGTGTTTGTATTTATAAGGTTTACGTATTATATGGTTTTTCAGTTTAAGCTTTTGGATTCTTAATCTGGCATATAAGTCTTAATCTCTTGTAATAAGTCTTAATTTTTTATATTGTAAAAAGAGTCTCGTCGTCCACTGCAAAGACCCCGAGTTTTGCCCCTGCATCAAGCCAGGCATGTCCATAACTGAAGGACGCCAGGGCATTTACAGGGTCCCCGTTTTCAAGAAAGTAAATTCCGTCCTTATAGTAAGCTTCTGCCATTGTGTAATAATCCTCTGCTACCGAATGCATATGAGAGTTAGGGATCGGGGCATACTTTGCTTTCTGCAGTGCTCTTTTTAACATATTCTCGTACCGGTTAACCTTTTCATTCAAATCTGCAGGCATTTTTGATCACCAGAGAGCCTATTCAGCATCATTTGTTCAACTGGTCTTTACCCAGTCACTCTATATTTTCCATAATTTCTTCAGGCCCAGCTGCAAGCTTCACAAGAGCTTCAGCTTCAAGAAAATGAAGTTTTCCCGGAACTACAAGGATATGAAGAGGCTTTCCAAAATCAAAACTCTTCAGGTTTTCTGCGTAGTCGGCTTTTACTGCAGGCTTTTCCGAGCCTGCCCTTGCTATTCCAACAGCGATAGCCCTGTCCATCACTCCTTCTCCCCTTTTCCTCTCAACCTCAAGGAGAAGTTCAAGAGCAAGGTTAACGGTCATATATCCTTTTTCTTTATCGATATCCAGAAAAACAAGAGTGTGAAGTCCATGTGCGGAATTTTGTTTTATGGTATCGTAAGGGGTTTCTGAAATGACTTTTTTCCCTCGCCTGCTTTCGTATGGATAGGGGATACTCGCAGACTTGCCAAAGCGATAGTTCTGGAGCCCTGTTAGCCCTGAGACGGCTGAAGCAATGGATGCCCCGTGAATCAGGCGAGTTTCTATCCCGAGCTTTTCAGCCCTGAGGCGCAGGTCAACGTGAGTTGTGGAGACCATTGTATCCCCGCCTGTGAGGAAAGCAACTTTTTTGTCTTTTGCATTATCGAGCCAGTTGGGTTGTTGTTCTACATCTTCCCTTGTGAGTAAATGAACTTTCTTTCCGTAAAGTTTTTCCATTTCCTCAGGATTTGTTCCCATTAGATAAGACGTATAAAATTCAGCGTATACCAGGTCAGCTTCCTTGACAGCTTCAAGTCCTTTTAAGGAAATATCGTATTCATCAAAAAGACCCAACCCTATAAATGTGAGCATACCCCGCATTAAGGGCTTATTGGCTTAAAACTTTTGGCGCCACAGCTTAACAGGGGGACTTTTAGTATTATTTTAGAGTTTTTTTCTGATATTTTGTGCTTCCAATTCTCAGGTGTGAAAGAAGTACCGCAGGATTTCGATAGAAATTTGCAGTAGTGACCAGAATTTATATATCTCATCAATACAACATATGTAGCATATCCACTACATATGGTGTGAGAAACTGTTTACTGGACATATGTAAACAGAAAGAAAACAAAAAACTAAAATTGAAGGTGAATAAATGAAGAAAAGCATAACAGCAATTTTCCTGGGCCTGCTCCTCTTAGGCACATTCGGAGCAGCAGTTGTAAGCGCAGTTGCTTCGGATGATGCAAGAGGAAACTACGGCTTAGGGCACATGCATAGATGGGCTGCCAGATCTACAGGCTCTTGTGAGGGAAATTATACTTCTTGCCCATACTACAATGGAAATGAAACCGTAAAACTTGAAGTTGAAACCATAGACGAGGCTTTTGAAATCGCCAGGGAAAAAATTGATGATGGCGTCTCAAGAGACGACATATATCAGAAGAACCGCTGGTGGATTGTCAACTATGAAGATGAAGATGGAGTCTACAAGCAGGCAAGAATCGATGCAGTAACTGGTGATGTATTCACAAGAAACAGTGTTCCCGCAGGAGCTCAGACAGGCGGCAAAAATGGCCGTAGTTCTGGATACGCCCGCGGACAGGGATGTTGCATGGGGTGTAGAAACTAAACTCCTGCAACAAACCATCTTTTTTTATTTAGCATGAAAGTGCTTCCAGGTACTTTCATTTTTTGTGCCTGTTATTCGAAGAATTTCATATGTGTTTGTATAATTCTCTGGTTAATTCTTCTTGTTTTTTTTATATTCAACTCCCTCTACCGGATATTTTTTATATTTATGGTTGAAATCAGTAAGTGAAGAAAAACCGAAAGGATAAGGAAAAACGGATAAAAAAGCGGATAAAACAAAAAATCTGGTATTTTCGAGGTGAACAACTTGAACGGTATGGGGCATGGCATCTATGGCTCTTTCTGGGGTTTTTTCCTGAACCTTCTCATTATCCTTCTAATTGTAGTCGCAGTTACTATAATGCTTAATAAGTCCGGCTACATGGCTTCAAAAGATAACGAAAGGCTTGTTAAGATTGAAAAAGACATTGAAGATATCAAAAAAACAGTTGAAGATATAAAATCCAAACTGGAAGAAATCTGAAGCTTAATATGCGCTTACATGAGTGAAAGTACTTCCAGACCAAAAAATTGTATAATCTGTGAGGGTGCACCAGGTGGAAAAATCACTTCAGCAAATAGTTGAAATTGGCGAAGCTCTCTCCCATCCTGTAAGGCTGAAACTACTCTACCTGTTGGATGAGAGAGAGAGGTACGTATACGAACTCGCCAAGAACCTGAACCTCTCAAGGCAGGTCGTAAACCTGCATTTGAAGCGCCTGGAAAAAGCCGGATTTGTTGAAAGCGACCTCAGGCTCGAAGATGACGATATGCGGGCAAAGAAATTTTATCGATTAAAAAAGTTTGAAGTATCCCTCGGAATGGAAGACCTGAAAAGGATTTTTGGATGATTAAGATTTCTGAATCATTTAGCATGAAAGTGCTTCTAGGTACTTTCATTTTTTGTGCCTGTTATTTGAAGAATTTCATATGCGTTTTTCCTATGGTTTCATTCCCGGCACTTCAGTCTCCTATATCTTCAATCCAGATTTTCGGAGCCCTGTCGATGAATTCTTTCTTCATTTCCCTTCATTCTGGAAGGGCCAGGTCTATGACCTCTATCCCATGGGCTTCCATAAACACCCTGGCAGCTCCAAAAATAACCATAGCCCTATATATTGCTTATTCAAAATAGTCATTTGTGACCTCTGTAGATACTGTGCGGGCGGAAATATTTGTATCCGGAAGAGTGCAGGGTGTGGGCTTCCGAAGATTTGCAAGAAATGCTGCAGATCGCTTTGGAGTAGACTGCAACCCTATAAACCTCAGGGACGGAAGAGTTTTTGTTCTTGCTGAAGGTCGGCATGAGGCTCTTGAACTTCTGATTAATGAACTTCGGAAAGGGCCGACTTTTGCTCACGTTGAAGACATTGATGTTACTTTTACGGAAGCCATGGGAAATGTGTACGAGCTTTCCAGAGATAACCCCCATTTGAGATAAGCCTCACAACTATTTTTTCAGAACATATTTTTAAGAACTCTGCATCTTTTTAAGCGCCCCAGGTATTTTCAGTCTTTTTTCATAATTTTTATAATGATGAAAAAACCTGCAAGGTTTATTACTCCTATCAGAAGATACCCTATCAGATGCTTTGAGCTCCCGTATGATGCCGAATTTCCGCCTCCAAAAATTCCTGCCGAGCTGGTTTCGCCTTTTGCACCACCCAGAGGGGTTTCATTTATCTTTGTTTCTGCTTCTTTATTTTCGAAGTCGATCACTGAATCAGTTTTAAGAAAAACCTCTTTTTCCTTTTCCTCAAGGCTGTTTCCTGAATCAAGAACAGCCCTGACGGTATAGGAGTTGTCAGGCTCAAGTCCGAGGAAAAGGAACTGGTCATCGTTTCCAGGGGAAGAGAGAACTTTTCCGTCTCTCCTGAGTTCTACGGAGCCTTTTTCAGGAAGCTTGACTTTCAGGTTTACGTGTCCGGTAAGCAGTATTTGTTCTCCTTCTACAAACCTTGGCCGATCCGGGATATCAAGGATTCCAAGCAGGGTCGGAGCAAAATCCTCCTGCCCGAACTCTCCTCTGATAACTCCTTTCTTAACATCCTTAGCATGTACGATGAAAGGAACCAGTTGTGCCTCGTCCGAACCCGAAAACTTTTCTGACTGGTGCCCTCCTTTGGAACCATCTGCCGAAAAAGCCATTCCATGGTCTGCGGTCAGGACAAAAACAAGGTTGTTTTCTTTACACAGGTTATAAAGAGGTAAAATTTCTGAATCAAGGCATTCGATGCAGTCTATATACCCGTAATTGTCCCTGTAGTGCCCGCTCATGTCAACTGCTCCTACATTGACCGTAAGCAGGTATTTTTGCTCTGGGCTGTTTTTTGCCATGTACTCCACAACAGCGCAGGCTGTTTCGATGCCCCATTTATTATAACCGTTATGCCTGTCCCTTGTTTCTTTTGAAGTAACATAGCCAGGAGCCCGGTCAGCCCTATCCTGCATTACCTGTAAAAGTCCGGAAGGCAGAGGAGAACCCGGAGAAAATTCATACTGCTCAAGCACTATCTGTATATTTTTTATTGAATTATTTTTGTCCCTCAGGATCGCATCCTGTTCAGCACATATCGACCAGGAATCTCCTTTTTCCATTACTGCGATACAGAGGTAGCCTTCTTTATGCAAAATATCAAAAATGTTAGCATCTTTAAAACTAACAAATTCGCTGTCTGCGCCCTTATTCCCGGTAACAAGGACTGAGTGCCCTCCTTCGGTAAAGGTCTGAGGAGCACGAAACTTAAGTATGAGTGCACTGTTTTTTCCTATCTCAGGAATGTTTTCAATCCTTGCTTTTTCAAGGGTTGTACCGTCAAGTGCGCGCGGCGTAAACTCAGGATAAATAAAAGGCGCGCTTAAGCCATCTATGATCAGCACGACCGCACCTGCTGGAGTATTGACCGGGCTTACCTCAACTTCAGTAAGAGCATCTGCGGGAAGTGCTAAAGCTAAAAAAAAGGTTAATAAGGTTACTGTAAGTAAAAACAGAGTATATAATGGTTTAATATCGCGGGCTCTATGCTTCATTGTAAATTATTTTACACATATACTATAAAGAATTTATCTTTTTTCTAAATAATTTCTTAAATTCTTCGTTTTATTCAGGGATTCAGGTAGCTTTTTAAAGGTTTATTTTTTTAAGGTTATTATGTCCGGAGAAGTAAATGTATAACATTTGCTGCACATATCTGCAATATCCCAAAAAATACTATCCCTTAATCCAAAAAACAGGAAATGTTTCTATGAAGATGAACCCACGCTGTGTCTACTGTCTGCTTTCCCGCGTACATTTTCAGTCAAAGCTTTCTACTGATGATGAAGATCTTATAAGCAAAACGATTCACGAGTGCCTTGGAGTCATGAACAAACACTATAGCCCTGAGGCAGTCTCAGCATATATAGCCACAAAAATCCACAGAAAATGCTATGAAGTCCTGGGAGATAATGACCCATATGAAGTTACAAAAAAGCTAATCAATCAGGCTGCGTTAAAAGTCCTGCCTCTAGCAAAAGAAAAAATTTACGAAAACTCTCCTGATGATGGGGAAATCTTCAGGCGGGCAGTACTGGCGTCGGTTATTGCTAATTATTTTGATTTTGGGATTATGGGGTTTGATGCCAGCGAGGACAAATTTGAAGATGCCTTTCTGAAATATTTCGAGCAGGGGCTTGATGTTGACGACACTCCAAAAATGCTTGGGCTCCTTCAGGACGTTGTCTATATTGCAGACAACTGCGGGGAGATTTTTTTTGATATGTTTGTTTTCGACGTGATAAAAAAACTCGGTGGGACTATTACCCTGGTTGTGCGTGGGGGCCCCATACTTACAGATGTAACTTTGGAAGAGGTAAAAGAGTTCGAAATAGATAAAAAGGTCGACAGGGTGATGACTACAGGTTCGAATGCAGTGGGTATTCTTGTAGAGGAAGCTCCTGCCGAATTGCTCAAAGCAATGAAGGATGCAACTTTAATAATCAGTAAAGGCATGGCAAACTACGAGACCCTCTCAGAGCACAACTTCGGCCCTATAGCTTATATGCTTCTTACAAAGTGCGAGTGTGTTGCTGAAGACCTCGGACTTGAAGAGGGCTTATCGGTTGCAAAACTGATGAACTTCCCCTGATAAATTCGTGCATTCTGATAAATTCGTGCATTCCGGATTTTTCCGGCAACTTTTTATGAGCAAAACCACAAATTATATGCATTAATGAAAATACATTAAAGTCAACGAAGAATTTCATATAAAAATGACAGCATAAGGAGAGATTAAAAATGTGTGAACTTAATGTTATTATGCTCAGTGGAGATAAGCGTGAGAAGATAATGGACTCTGTAGCAAAGATTCTGGTTGAAGGAGACTCAATCCAGCTTACTGGAATCCTCGGAGAGAAAAAGACAGTTCAGGGCTCGATCAAGGAAATCAATTTATCACGCGGAGAAGCTATAATTTTATCAAAATAAATCCTAATATTTTTTACTTTACTGGTCCTGTACCGTTAAACGGCTTATAGTATTGAATTGGGATCAAGACGACTCAGGTCCTATCTTTTTCTATGTTTTCTTTCTCTCATTCTCCTTTCCCAGGAGAGACCTCAGCTGCTTCTGTTTTTTGAGATGGCATCCTCTATATCAAACTTAACCCCACGACTCTCAAGCTCTTTAATGATCTCTTCCATAAATACCCCGGATCCCAGGGTGTGGCTGTGGTGGAATTCTTTCACTTTTCCAGGTTTTCCACCGACACTGGTAATTTTTACGCCACAGGAGGGGCTTTTCGGGACGCCAATAATCCTGATGCTCACGCCATTTGCTGCAAGGTCTTCAATCATATCTGCAAGCGGGGTGAAGATTTCTCTGCAAAAGCGCCTGTAGGCTGGGTGGTCGAGCTGGTCTTTGGTTATATCCCTTCGCCTCATTCCAAGGTATATGGACTCGGGGCAGGGGAGCTGAATAACGTTTGCACCTTTTGGGTCAAGAGTGGGAGCAGGTTTTACTCCTTTCACCCTTGAGAGGGGGTTAAGGAGGCAGTGCCCGATTACAAGTACTTCTTTCCGGGTGTCGTCTGCTTCAGGTTTATCCGGGTCTGTGAGTCTTTCGGGATTTGACGGATCATCAGGGACTGAATGAAAACTGTAGTTTTCCAGCTTTTCCATATGATCACCTGCTGTTTATATTATTGGTCGTCACTGCTTTTATCTATACCTGAACAAGAGATTATATATTTATCTTCTACATATGTATCCGAAAATAGATATGTGAGCCTGCAAAAGAGCCCTGTTTTTGCAGTTAGTCAGGACATGGCTGCAGAGGGAATGCAGAGCCACTACCTTTATAATTGGAAGGCCGCATCACATGTATGAAGATTTTGGAACAATACTGAATAGAGGGTTCAAGACCTGGGTTAGAAATATAAATATTTGTATTCCATTTGTCCTGAATTCTTTTGTTAATTTGATTCTTTTTATCTTTTTCTTTGGCATACTGGTCTCCCTGCTCTTTTCTTCGGGTTCGGGAAACGTAATCGACCCTACTACAGTTTCTAATGAGGAACTTTACTCCATACTATTGAATGGTTTTTCCAACAATATTCCAGCCTCAATAGCTTTGATTCTTGCATTTTCCCTGCTTGGCATGTTTTTTCAGTCCTTTTTCTCAGCAGGGGCAATCGGGATGGCAAAAAAAGCTTCCGAGACCGGAGATACTGTTTTCTCTGACATGTTCAGGTCAGGTTCGAAAAACGGTTTCAGGCTGTTTCTTACAACCCTGATGATCTTCCTGATCTTTCTTGCAGGCATTGTATTTATGGTGCCTGGAGCCCTTGCAATCGGAGATCTGAACAGTTTAATAGGAAACCCTACGGAGTCTCTAAAAGGCATTGGAGTACTGGGTATAGGAATTCTTCTCTGGACAATCTATTTACTGGCCTTAAATATCACACTTTCCCTTGTCCCTTATGCCCTCGTAATCGATGAGCTTGATCCTCTTGATTCTCTGAAAGCTGGATACAGATTTTTCAGGGCCAATAAACTCGATGTTTTCTTTATGTGGATTATCTCTATAGGGCTTGTTTTCATCAACAGTTTTACCAGCGAGTTTTTTGCTTCCAGAATCATTCTGGTTTCAGGCATTACATATTTCGTTCCGATGTTTATACTGCAGCCGTTAACTACTATCCTGTGGACCCGGCTCTATCTGGTAGGGGAGGAAAGGGAGCTTTATAACCCTTATGAGCTGCTTTCCGGTCCAGATGAGTTTTAATGGCCCTGAAAGGTCCTGAATTCTACGTTTTTTCATGTCCTGCCGAGAAGTTTGCACACCTGGCAGATATCTTCAGTGCAGGTATCCCCGCAGATCCTGCATTTTTCTATTTTTGCAGGAGGGAGCTCCTTTACCAGGGCTACAACAAGCTTGTCAAAGCCTCTGAGGAGTGAATATTTTGTGCCCGGGTGCTTTGTTTCAAAGTTGTTTAACAGTTCCCTTATTTCCCCTCTAAGGGCTTCTCCTGCATAAGGACACTCGCTGAAGTCTACTGGCAGGGAATTTATCAGTGCGTAGAGCGCCACTTCCTTTTCAGGGATATTCCGCAGGGGCTTTGCCCGCATTACAAGTCCCTGTATGGCTACAGGAGGAGCAAGCCTGACCATGCGCTCCATATCTCCCCTGAAATGGTTGAGAAGAATGGTCTGGGCTTCATCATCCAGGTTGTGCCCTGTAACCAGTTTCGTTGCGCCTATTTCAAGCGCTACCCTGTTGAGGATGCTTTTCCTGAGAACTCCGCAGTAGCTGCATGTGCCTTTTTCACGGTCCATTGCAGCCAGTTTGTCCATTGTTGTACCGTGTTCGTCTTTAAAGGACCTTATGATATGCCGGACTCCGAGTGATTCTGTAAGCTTTTTTGCAAGTTCAAGGGAGTGAGGGCGGTATCCATCAATGCCCTCGTCAACTGAAACTGCAACGATCTCTATATCAGGCCTGTCCCCCAGGATCTTATGCATCACATAAAGAGCGACAGAACTGTCCTTTCCTCCACTCAGAGCAACGGCTATTACATCATTTTTCTTTATGCTGTAATCTCTCCGGACTGTAAGCTTAATTTTCCTTTCAACGTCTTCTATAAAATGTCTTTTACAGAGGTGCATCCCGGAGTATTTTTGAAAAATAATAGCTTCATGGTTACATTTTTTACATTTAATTGTCATTTGAAATCCTTTTGAAGTCCTTTTTTTACTTTGCACTAATAATCTGGGAAAAATAGAAATCTAAGTTGTAACAGGCTCCTTTAGGAAAGGAAGCGCTCGTATATATTGTTTTTTACGTGCATTTTGTAGAAACCGGATTTTTTTTATTTGGCATGAAAGTTCCTTCATATTACTTTCATTTTTTGTGCCTGCTATTTAGAAAATTTCATGTGTGTTTCATAGAAGACTTTTGTAACTATGTTACCAAAATATGTACCAAACTATGTTTCCAAAGCTATATCCTCTTCAGTGATCAAACCATACTTATAATCTTGCATTCGGCAGGCCGACATTAAAAATCAGAACATTTTTCTTGATGTCTTTTTATGGCTTCCTCTGACTAGAAATGAGATTGAAAGTTGGTTAACATGTGGCTCAACTATCACCACATATATAATTACTGGACCATTTTTTTCATAAAAATTTGTTATGAGATTTTATTAATTGATCATAACCTGACTTTCGCCTTTTTAAACACATAAGGTTCTCATGATATCCTATTATGTGCTTAAACTTAAGCGCATAAATAATAAGTTCTAATTTAAAATAACAACCATCTGAGATAGTAGATTAGTGAAATTAGATTTATGCGCTTAAATTTTGGGAACTCAGGTCATAAGTAAACCTAAAAGTTGCGTACAAATACTATGTATTATTTCAAAATCGGCATCAACAAAAATTATGAAAAATTAAATATCGATCTGCCGAAAGAAGGTTACTTATAATTCAAAGTCAAATAATATGTGGGAATAGAGGAGACTTTCTATGATAAGAATTGTTCCGGCACAGGCCAGACATCTTGAGGATCCAGATTGGCTGAAGAATATGCTTTTTTCTTTTTCAAATTATTATGGCCCTGATAATAACCAGTTCGGAAGCCTGCGCTCCTTTAACGATGGTTCTGTCCAGCCGGGTAGATGTCTTTCGACTCACCCCCACTCTGAAATGGAAATTATCTCTGTTGTGCTTGATGGCGAGATAAGTCAGGAAGAAAATATGGGAAACAGGGGAGCCCCTGGAAAGGGAGAAGTACAGTGCATTACTGCAGGTACAGGCATACTGCATTCCGGGTTAAACAGAGGTAAGGAAGCTCTAAACTCTGCAAGATGTGGATTTTACCTTCCAGAAGCGGCCGTGAAGATAGCGTACTCACAAAAAAAGAAAGATAGCCGCATTTCCGTTTATATGCCTGCTAATGAGCTCTGTATTAACGGTCAGAGGATAGGGAAGGGGGATCAGGCTCGCAGCGACCTGGAGCAGGAAATCCCTATGGATCCTGTCTTTTCAGGCATGCCTGCAGAATTATCCTTATCGATCTTTCCCAGCAAGGAGCAGAAATTCTGAAAAAGAGTTGAAGGTAGCTGAAATAGAGTTTTTTGAGATTAATAAAAACATTCTCTGGATAACGACAGGAATCCGGACAAACTGGTTTGAATAAAAGAAAGAATTACATGAAAAACACAGATGAAATTTTCTAAATAGCAGGCACAAAAATGAAAGTAATTGAAGGAACTTTCATGCTAAATAGAAGGTCACAGTAAAAAGTAAAGGAAAAAATAAAAAGAAATAAAAGAGGAGATGAGAAGAGGGATAATCGACTAGGAAGAGGAAGTGACAAAAAGAAAGAACAACCTCGGAGGGGGAGTGAAAGGAAAAAAGAGCATACTCAGAGGGAAAGTGAAAGAAAAAAAAAGCATCCTCGGAGAGGAAGTAATATAATCGAGGATCAGCCAGGGAGGGGAGAATCTAAAGAGGAAGAAATTCTGAAATCAAGATAAAAGGATAGCTAGAGAAAAGGCGGAAGTGGGGGTAAAAATAGTTTTAGAGATGGGGAGACCCCCCACTTCTCTATTGTTTCTGATATCTTAGAGATCGGGTGAGGAATGGCAACCTCATTTCCGGTCTTATTTCCTGATATTTCACCCTTAAAACTGACCGAGGAATGGCAAAAAACCTCGAATCAGTCTTTGTGGGCTAGTGTCGAGTCAATATTAAAATGTCGTATATAATTGACACAACTATTCAGAATCCATTTAATCCTTGATGACTGACGCGACACTAGTTATTTATAGCAGAATTGAGGAATGGCGAACCCAATTTGCCCTGTTGTTTTTTGCTAAATGCTCTCATGAACCCCATTCAATACTTCAATTCTCTTTGTATTTATAATCTATGTTCTCTTTTTATTTATTAATATTGTTATATTCATGGCTTTTCTATAGTTATTTTTCTGCTACCTTCCAATTTACTCTTTCTGAATCAGTTTTTTTTCATTTATTTCCCGTATTTGAGATGTTTTTGGCTTTGAATAAACACTGTAAACTTGAAATTTTTTTATATGAAAATGAAGCTGAATTCCTGTAGTAAAAGTAAATATTAATTACATATGTGGTAAATTTCTTATTAAGTTTAAGAGAATCTAATTAATTTATTTTAAGGTGTTTGGTTGAATGGAAGAGGTATCTTTGTTATTGATCCTTTTTTCAGTTTTTGCAGGCTACCTGCTTGGTATAGTTTCAGGACTATTGCCCGGCATACACACAAATAATTTTGCGCTTGCACTTGTAGCTTTTTCACCATTTCTGGCTGAGAAGGGGGTTGCCCCGCTATACATTTCACTCATAATCCTATCAAGTGCTATCTCGCAAACTTTCCATGACATAATCCCTTCAGTGTTTTTGGGCGCACCTGACGGAGACATGGCCCTTGCAGTCCTTCCAGGGCACAGGCTTTTGCTTGAAGGCTCAGGTGCGGAAGCGGTCCGCCTCTCTGCTCTGGGAAGTGCAGGCTCTGTGGTCGCATCCATGCTCTTTGTGTTGCCTTTTTCTCTTTTCTTTGGGGCTGTTTATCCCTACATGCAGAATTATATGGCATGGATTTTGATCACGATTGCATTTATCACGCTTGCGAGCGAGAAAAACGCGGAAGTAAAAGGGCAGTGGTCGCTTGCAAAATACAAATATAAAGCTATGGCTCTCTTCATGTTTCTTATCACAGGAATTCTTGGACTCTTTTCTTTTTCCAAAGAAGAACTTCTGAACCCCATTATAACCTTCGGAGAAGCTTCTATGCTCCTCCCTCTTCTTAGCGGACTTTTTGGGGCATCTCAGCTCGTTATAAGCTTCCTTACAAGCTCCGAGATCCCCTCAGAATCGGTTTCAAAATTTGAGCTTTCCAGAAAAAGAATCCTGAGAGGGATCTTTACTGGCAGTGCTGCAGGTTCCCTTCTCGCCTGGCTACCCGGGCTTTCTTCTGCTATTGCTGCCCTTCTAGTAGGGATCTTTGTAAGGTCTGATTTTGACAGAAGGCCCATAAAAAAAGAAACATCTGAACCTGTACTGGGAGAAAGGAAGTCTTCTCTTTTTTCTGAGTCCAGTGCGGATCACCAGACTCTTGAAAGCTCAAAGGAGTTCATAGTCTCGAATTCCGGAGTAAATACCTCAAACACCATCTTCGGGCTCGTAGCTCTTTTTGTTATAGGAAAGACCAGAAGCGGAGCAACGGTTGCTATAAATGAGATCATGGGAATAGAATCACTTGATTTTCAGGTGATACTGCTTTTTTTTACCTCTATCCTCCTGACTGCCCTGTTTTCGTACTTCTCCACAATCTGGATAGGGAACAATGCCCACCATATTCTTCAAAAACTTGAATATACGAAACTCTGTACAGTGGTCCTTATAGGGCTTGCATTAATGGTCTTTCTTTTTACAGGACTTTTTGGGCTATTTATTTTTATAATTTCTACCCCAATAGGCATGCTCCCATCTTTTATGAATATCAGAAAATCCCATGCAATGGGAGTTATTCTATTACCTGTAATTCTTTACTTCCTTTAAAAAATTATTTTTTAATATAAGGTGTTTTTACTTTAGAAAGCTGGTCAATAGATAAATTTTCTCCCGGGCTTTCTGTCGTTTCGAATGCTTCTTTCTCAACCTTAAGGATATAAGCTCCTCTACTCGCCTTGAGAGCTTCCCAGGGGACGGCAAATAATTTACATTTCATACAAGAAAACAATCACAAGTAAGTACTACGTATACTACCTGAGTTCCCAATATTTAAGCGCATAAATTTAATTTCACTAATCTACTATGTCAGATGATTGTTATTTTAAATTAGAACTTATTATTTATGCGCTTAAGTTTAAGCACATAATAGGATATCAGAAGAACCTTATGCGCTTAAAAAGGCGGAAGTTAGGATCAAAAATAAGAAAAAGATCGAGAAACCTGAGGACATTGAGAACCCTGAAGAGAGTGATACACCAGGGTATAATTGAGCAAATGTATAAGTCCACTTAAAAGCCACTTTCAAAGAAAATAAAAAATTGCAAAAAAGATGATTTTAGCCGTTATACCTTTCAATTCTTGAATTTGTTTTTATGGTCAGCGGCTTTTTATGGCTCAGACCTGCAGTTTCTCTGCTATTGTTAAGGTTGCTTACATAAGGTCTGAATATATTGGGTTTATATCGATTGCCCTTTCGTATGCTTCCATTGCTTTCTGATGCTTTTTGACCCTATCATAAACTATTCCTTTACCAATCCAGGCTTTTGTGAAACTCGGGTTGATGTCTATAGCTTTTTCGAAAGCACCGAGCGCTTCTTCGTATTTCTCCAGGTCTCTCAGGGCAATTCCCTTGTTATACCAGAACCTTGAATTCTCAGGATTTGCTTTAATTTTGTTGTCAAAACTCTCTACGGCTTTTTCGATATACAGTTTTGCTTCATCGTTTTTCCCAAGCCAGCGCAGTACAACTCCTTTGTTGTAAAGAGCTTGCCCGTTACTCGGATTTAGTTCAAGCGCCTTATTAAAGGCGTCAAGAGCTTCGTTATAACTCTTTATTCTACAGAGTCCCATGCCTTTTTTACACCAATCACTTGCGCTCATGGAGCTTATGCTATAGTTCTTGGAATAGATCTGGATGGATTTCTCAAGGTCGTCCATAGCGCCTTCATATGCTCTCAGCTCCCTGAGAGCCATCCCTCTTCTGTACCATACCTCAGGGTCTTCTGGAGCAAGGGTTATAGCCCTAGAAAATGCATCCATAGCTTCTTCGTACTCCATGAGAGAGAGGAGAAGGTCAGCTTTAAAGCACCATGCTTTGGCGTCAGCAGGGTTAATCTCAAGAGATCTATCAAAAGCATAAAGGGATTCCTCGTATTTCATGAGATTATTAAGAACAATCCCTTTGTTGAACAGGATTTTTGGGTCATCTGGGCTTATTTCCAGAGCCTTGTTGAATGCATCCAGAGCTTCTTTAAACCTTTTTGATTCTTGGAGTGCAACGCCTTTATTATACCATTCGTTCAAAGTCATAACTCACCACACCTTTTTTGGGTTACATTTTTCCACCACTTTACCAAACCTGGACAATAATATTATATGCTTTCAGAACGTTAAATGATTTTTGTAATTTAGTTCCTTATCAAAAATAAGGACAAATAAATATTAATGTATAATAATTTATGATTTATTCTTTTTTTAAATATTTTGAAATATTCATACACATTTTCATTTTAAAAATAGAGTTTCCTAATAATGATTTCTATATGATATTATATTTAGAAAGAATGTAAAATATTATTAAATAGTTTAATAACTTTAACATTCATCTACTAATATAATAATTATCCAAGCTCTATATTATATTAATCTTCTTTATATAAAAAACTATACTCTACTTTTCATCAGAATAACTTTTCTGAAATTCCAGATAAGGTTGCGCTAATATTTCTGGATAATGGAGTAATTTTTCTATTAGTGGCTTCTATTGGTAACATCGCCTCTTGCCACACTATCAGGGTTGCGGCAAGACTTTCAAGAAACCTCAATGATGCTATATAATTAAACCCCCATACTCCATAGTATTTTTTTGAACATTGTTTTTGAACATTAGCACTTCTCACAATAACGTTTTTTGTAATAGGTCCTAATGATAAAAGATCTGCATAGAATCCGCTGAAGATTTCATGCTATTGTTTTTAGCCTTCCATGTTCGCTATATATCCACTTTCTTTGTAGTAAACTCGAGAGCAGGATAAATGCGAAAATCGAGAAATTTAGTGCGCAAACTGGGTTAAATGTATCTATGGCTTTCAAATTGAAAACTAGATTATCTACTAATAACTTGATTATCTATTAATATAGTAAAATTAGCAAAAAGTGATCTTTATTAAAATAATTATAAATTATCTCCTGTATATCTGGAAAACTGCCTAATAAATTTTAATCTTATCTGATTAAAGTGTATATCGTCTAAAATTGATAAAATGAATTCGAAGACTTATTTATTGCATTTTAATGAGAAGATGTATCTTAAGAAATGAATAAATAATATTCTTAAGATATCTCCTATAAATCTATTGAATTTAAACTTCAGAGCATTTTATTAAGTATACAGAACCTGAAAAGGAAAAGAAAGGAAATTTCACCTTTTAATAAGTTCTATTTTTTGTTAAAATATATTAGTTCTAGAAGGCGAATTTTTTCAGAACTTAAATCCGGCAACGTCTCAAAACCATTCCAACCCTTGCTCTCACTTCCAGAGAATTAAACGGTGCAGCAATGTAGTCATCGGCTCCAGACTTGAAGGCTTTAAAACTGTCTTCGGCTTTATTCCTTTCACTCAGCAACATAATTGGAATCTGCCAGCACTTAGGATTGGCCTTAATTTGCCTGCAAATTTCAAAACAGTCTGTGTCTAGAGAAGCTGCGTCAAGCAGTACAAGATCCGGTCTCTCTGAGCTTACAGTTTCAGGGGCTGATAAGGTATTTGAGATATTTACAACATTGTAGTTTTCAGCTTCGAGTTCCTTTTCAAGGTTGTGGTAGTCATTGTCCCCATTACCCATGATCAGAATTTTTTCCCTGATATCATTAAGGTTTGCAATCCGGGTTTTTACTGCATCTTCCGAAATTGAAAGAGTGCGTGCAATATTCTTTTCACTTATTTCTGGCTGTTCCTTTATAAGTTTTAATATTTCATGGTTAAGATTGTTGTTATTCATTTCCCTCCACCTTAAACAGTATACATTTTCTTAGGTATTAAACATTTCTCAAATATTAAAACGAAGAGTGTATCTAAAAATATACACAGTGTATTGGAGGAATCCGAGATTATCTAAATAATTAGGAGGATTTCATATGAATCGCCTGACCGCCCAATCAGGAGATAAGTTTATAACCGTAAATAACAAGTTAATATTGGAAATAAGAACGCTTACGGAGAAAAGCTACCTCTGAGATGATAGAAATGGATCCACTTGAAAAGATCTTTGGAAAGACAGCACAGATGACCGTCCTTAAAAACTTGATCGAGCGCCAGAATGAATCAACCTATCTATCAGGCATAGCGGAAGAAACTGGTCTTTCACACTCTAGTGTGTCAAGAGTAATTGTCCCGCTAATAGAGTCAGGTATCGTAATAGAAAAACCTCTTGGTAAACAGATCCGGACCTTCCAGCTGAATATGGACAGCGACGCGACAAGTTTGATCATAGATTTTTACAAGAAAATTAACCAGATGTTGGAATAAGCCTTAAAACGAATTCCCGAACGTCTACGTTAGGACAGAAAATTTTTCTATCCTCTTTTTGATTTTTGCATAGATAGTGTTAACTGTAGAATTTTTGGCAATTTATAACTTCTGAATTCAGGGATCACGGTTACTACGGTTACCGCAAGACTCCTGGAACAGGACTTGCAGACAGTGAAGACTATCTGTTATTTTCGGGTAAATCAAATTGATGTAAATGAAGATTGGGTTTTTTGAGTCTTGAATTTACTGATCTCAGCAGTTATTGATCTTAGATAAGTAAGATAAATTCATAATGCATAAATACTTAACATCAGAATAATATATTGTTGAGCGGATAACTTCATGGGTTTTCCCCGCCTTCTACAAGTAAACACACCAGCCCCCTATTGGCATCTAATTTTCGTTCTGAAATAGTCCCCATATTTTCTCCCCCCTGACCGCTCAACTTCTATTTTTAGATACAGGGTACCTAAAAGCATATGCAATGATTCTTTTTACCTGAATAACCCTAATTTGACAGATTCTGTAAAATAATAGAGTATTTTATTACACAAAACACACCTCATTGACACATTAAATTTATGTAATATAGTAAATGTCAAAAAATCATAAGATTCAAGACAAAACATTTAATTGTATGATGAAAACAGAAGCATGAAGCTTATTTAGATATTCTAAACTCTATGCTTCTGTCAAATTTGGGATAACTCTTAATTTTTCTGACTATTAACTATTAATCGTTTCTTGATGTAGGTCTGCTTGGGTTTTGTTATTATCCAGAGCATAATCTATCCTCTAGAATTAATGGTTGTTGACTTTGAGTGGAAAAAAGATAAAATACAAAAATATATGGAGCGGTCTAATTAGAAGGAGGTCTTGAGAAAATAAAAAAAATCTTGATTTCCTAAAAGAAGTTCATACCCGGTGTATAACCACCCTCGAAGATTGGATTCTATACGAGGATATTCCATTCTCAGTCGATTCCTCAGAAACCTGCCTCTGTTGACAGGGTTATTTCATCACTTGACGAATCGGTGGGGTTGATGTTTCGTTGTTTAGCGGTTTTAATATTGTGTTGGCAGGGTTATTGCATCACTTGACGAATCGGTAGAGTTTCTCGGTTTTGGAGAAGCACTCCACGGCGGCGAGGACATTCTGTACGCCACAACCGGCTCTACGGGCGCCTGGCGGAGGGACTTGGCTACAGCGCCATCGCCATAGAGAGCAGTTTCCTTCGGGCGTTATAGTGAACGATTACGTGGCCGGTCACGCCCCTGATCGTATGAGGTTATGCAGGATACCTGACTTAACACAGCTTTGGCCGCCTCGAAGCAAATTGGGAACTCGCAGAGTGTATGCGGCGATACAATGCCGTTCCTTCTCATCACGTCAAACTTCATTTTTACGGCTTCGATAGCCCAACTGAAATGACATGCAGCGACCGACCACAAAAGGTCCTGAATTTTGTTCTCGATTACCCCGCCTTGGTTGATTGTGTAAGCGACAAAGAGCATCGGGAACGCATCGACCCATTTCTTGGACAGGACTCCGGTTGGGAGAAATCAGATGCAATGGTGGATCCAACAAGTTCGATTGGCCTGTCATCAGACGAAGCTGCTTTGCGAATCGAGATTTAGGATCTGATTTCAAAGATATGCACACGCCGTCCCATTTAGTGGCTAAAAGCGACAAAAACAACTCTATGGAAGCCATGCATTATGCGGCTGTAGCACGGCAGCTATTAAACTATCATGCCGCAGTGGCACGGAAGTATTAGCATGGTGGCCAGCGGGGTCTCACCTCAATGCGATGTTCGGCCCGCACTATGCTATCATCGGTTCGGCAGTGGGAGATTCTGACGATAATAGAGTCGTCCAGCCCGAAAACGACACTCTTGAAGCGCGGTTGACTACCGTACCGGGGCCGGCACGTTTTATCCCAACCCATAATTGCATGGGGCTTTCAACTCAGGCAATTGAAGCTCTTCCGACTCGATAGTGCAATATTAAGAACACGACTTATTTCGCATTAACTCCACAAAAGCGTACACTTTTTTTTGAGTTAGCTATATCCAGAGGGTATAATGCGAGTTTTGAAATTCAAACTTATGAATTTTTGAGTAAGGATAATAACCCACTCCTTGACACCTGCATTTGCCCAGTTGTTCGGGCACTAAATAGGGACTGTGGTTTTTAGATCTGCCCGCTTCTCGGCTGCTGTCATGTCAGTCATCAAGGATTATACAATTTTGAATCATTGTAATCGATTATATACGATATCTTAACGTTGACGAGACACTAGTCTATAGCCTTCTTTGACCTTAACATATTTATCTTTTTAAAGCATTAAATAACTTCATAAATAATAAGATGCAATAAAAGATCTTGGGGATTACATGAATAAACTTATGGAAATAGTAGTTTATATCTTGGCCGCAATAGGACTTGCTTGTGTTGTAAAACATATACGTATCACAAATTGCAAAGAAGGCTGTTGTTTTTGTAATTTGTTTGATACAAAAGTAGAAGAATCTAAAACAAGAACAGAAGACATTAAAACAAGAGCAGAAGAGATTAAAACAAAAGTAGAAGGGATTAAAACAAAAGTAGAAGAATCTAAAACAAGAACAGAAGGGATTAAAACAAAAGTAGGCGAGATCAACACAAAAATACAAAAATTTAAAACAAAAGAAAAAGAAGAAAAAAGAACTGGTTCAAGGTATGGTTCTAATCCGGTAAAGTATTAACAAAAGATCAACAAAATATCTTAAACTTTTCTTTTTTTTAATTTATTCTTTTATACAATATTATAATAAGTATATAATTGAGGTTTTGGTTAAAACTACTTTTGAGAAAGAGCTTGTTCGTTACTCCTACAAAACAGTGTTGCTTCTTTTATATTTACAACTTCCACATATTATGCCTAACTTCCGCCTTTTTAAGCGCATAAGGTTCTTCTGATATCCCCTATTATGTGCTTAAACTTAATCGCATGAATAATAAGTTCTAATTTAAAATAACAATCATCTGACATAGTAGATTAGTGAAATTAGATTTATGCGCTTAAATTTTGGGAACTCAGGATTATGCGGTCAATGAACTTCAAACCCACCAAATTTTCGGACCTTCACTTCCAAAAAGTTAATTCAACAAAATTTATATGTGGAGAGGATTACAGAACAGAAAGATTTTTCCAAACGTTATACATACTCATAGATTAATTAATATAGCATGACATGTAGAGACATGGCATTCATACATTAGAATTTATGATTTGAGAATGGTGTTACAAATTAAAGAAGGTTCTTTTAATGAAATACTGGCAGCCGAAATATGAAACAATGGATCCCGAAGAACTGAAGAGACTTCAGCTAAAACGTCTGCAACACAGCGCAAAGCTGGTCTACAAGAATGTTCCTTTCTATAGGCAGAAATTCAAAGAGGCAAGAGTTACTCCCGATGACATCAAAACGCTTGATGATGTCCGGAAACTGCCCTTCACGCGCAAAACAGACCTTCGGGACAATTATCCTTTCGGCCTTTTTGCTGCAAAAAAAGAAGATATAGTGAGAATCCACGCCTCATCAGGAACCAGCGGAAAGCCCACAGTTGTTGGTTATACCGCAAAGGATTTAGATACCTGGTCTGACTTGATAGCCCGCAGCCTTACAATGATAGCCCTTTCAAAAGGTGACGTCATCCAGAACTCCATGAACTATGGCCTCTTTACCGGGGGCATGGGCTTCCACTACGGTGTAGAGAAAATGGGAGCCATGGTCGTGCCCGCAGCAACAGGAAACACTGCCAAGCAGCTTGAGATGATGATCGACTTCGGGGTTACAGCAGTTCACTGCACTCCTTCTTATGCTTTTTACCTTGCTGAGACCGCTGAAGAGCTTGACCTCGTAGACAAGCTCTCTTTAAAAGCAGCCATCTTCGGCGGCGAACCCTGGTCGGAAAACACCAGAAAACAGCTTGAGAAAAGGCTCAAGCTCAAAGCCTATGACTGTTACGGCCTCTCCGAAATGATCGGTCCCGGTGTCGGCTTCGAATGCCAGGAACAGAACAGCCTGCATGTCTGGAGCGACAACTTCCTCGTAGAAGTCCTTGACGAAAACGGAGAACAGGTTTCGGATGGCGAAAAAGGAGAACTTGTACTGACATCCCTAAATAAAGAAGGCTTCTGCAATATAAGATACCGGACAGGCGATATGACAAGACTCCTTGAGTCCGAATGTGACTGTGGTAGGACCACCACAAGGATCTCACGCTTGCTCGGCAGATCCGACGATATGTTGATCGTAAGAGGTATCAATGTCTTCCCCTCCCAGATCCAGGACGTTATTTCAAGGATACCTGAGGTCGGTGAACAGTTCCAGCTTGTCCTCGACCGAAACAGACACATGCTCGATGAACTCACAGTTGAAGTCGAACTTGAAAATAATGCCTTTACTGGCGACCTCAAAGACCTCAAAGCCATCCAGGATCACGTCCAGCACGAACTCAAAGCCGTCCTTAATATCCGCACAAACGTTGAGCTGCTAGAGAAAGGCAGCATAGAGCGGACCGCAGGAAAGGCAAAGAGGATCATTGACAGGAGGTCACAGATCTGAGCACCGCGCAGCTTTGAATTATTGTTTCATAACTTAATAATCAGGGATTAATAACCAGGGAGTTTTACTCTCTGATTTTTCCTTAACTTTTTTTTGCATCCTTTAAACGAGATTTCAATTTCTTTTTTCAAACAGCAGCCGTATTGAAAATTTGCTTTTCAGGACCTCGGGCAAGCTCCCGCTCGATGCAGAAGAGCGGCCTGTCTCATAAAGACATAAAAGACAAAAAAGACGAGAGAAGCCAGTAAGCAAAACCACTAAAGAGCCACAGATTTGCTAAAGAAGAATTAAACATTAATTGTAACTATTCAGCCTATGTAAAACAACATAATCGCCATCTTTATTCAAGTTCAACTAATAAATTTCAATGAATCAATTTTCTTTGATTGTCTGTGTTTGATTTCGTTTTTTCAATTCTAATTGCTTAGTTCTCTAACTCCTCTAATTAATTAAAATCCATATCAATTGACTCGTTTGGATAGGCTGGACAGTTACCATTAATTTACTAATCAAAAAATAATGACCCCCAAAGTTGTCAAGAAAAAGGATAGTACTCTGAAGTTTAAAAGAGGAAATGTGTCGGTGAAGAGACAAATTGGTTCGCTGTCCATAGATAGCATGCATCATTCTTGGGTGCCAGGACGCTAACTTCTCTCTAGATACCATAATTACCATCTGGAACCCACATACTGGTCGGAAGCTCCATGGCATTCGATTCGGTGTATTTATTGAGAATCGCAATAATCCTCAGCTATCAGAGTTCATCCACAAACTCAAACTCTGTTTTCCCAATTCTGTGGACTCTTTGCTCTGGCACATCATATTAATCCAGCTTCGTAGTGTTACTGGGAGTAATCCGGAAAACAGTTGCTGGCGTATTATTGATGTAATCGTCGCCAGCTTGCATGTCATTGAATAGAGCTAGCCTAATAAACATCACAAAAGTATTGGAATTATTCTCTAAGCCAATATTCAATTTGCTTGACGGGATCACAAAAGTGTAATTATGCCATCTGAATATCCTGAAGACTGTGCAGGAGCGCGGATCCGTGATCAATGCTTTTATCCGCCGTAGACCGTAGAAGTTTGATTGAAATGATTTCCAGACGATCCGTTTGAAGTCCCTTCTGTTTTAATCACTGCCAGATTCAGCGGGTCACCAGGTTGGCCCAGATCCACTTTGTTTCATTTCCATACGTGCGAGTTGAAAAGTAAAGTGAGGTGGAGTCCTTAAAACCTTGCCCCACTCATTTTTACTGCCGTATCGTAACCAAGCACCCCTCCTATAAGCCCCCCGGCACAGGCAAATGCAAGCTGGAGCCCTATATACCAGGGCGCATAGGAGATTTTCCATTCAACAGGTGCATAGAGCAGGTAAAACACAAGTGTTGAGACCACTCCTCTTGATATGCCATAGATAATTGCAGTCACACGCCTGTCTGCATAATCCATCCTGAAAAGGAAGACCAGGAGATCGACAACAACCCCTTCGGCAAGGTAAAATCCAAGCCACATGATATGGGAACCCCAGACAACCATGCTGATGAGCAGGACACAGGTAAAGAGCAGAGTTGCAGTCCCGGGTTTTCGGACCAGCTGCAGGGCAACTATCATCAGGACAACAGTGGGGATTGCAATGACCAGCCCGTCAAACCAGCCCAGGTTGATAAGCTTGCTAAGATACCTGAAAACTACTGCGATGACGGCAGCGAGGAGGGCTATAGTTATCAGGTCAACAGTTGTAAACAGGTCAAGGACCCCGGAACGTTTTACCGCAGCTAATATTCCGACAAAAAGCAAGAGGCTTGCCAGGATCGTAAAATAGGTCAGCCAGGAAGGCGGGGGTATGATGCTGACCTTATGTTCACTCTGCACTTCCCCTCCAGTGTAAGCAGTGTGAACCATGAAAACTGCCTGTTTTTTGAACTCGATAGAGGCAGGAGGTTTTACGTCAAGGAAAACGCTTGCACTCTCTCCGGGTGCCAGGTCCCCTATTTCAGCCGTAATCTTCTGCCCTTCTTCTGTTATGGGGTAACGCTGTGGGGAGACAGTGGCTTCCAGGCTATCCGGTGCTTCAATGAGTACGGTTATGCTGTACAGGGTCTCAGTTCCAGGATTCTCAATGTTTATCCGCGCTCTTTCCCATGAGCTCCCCGCTACAAGAACACCAGAAGCTTTGTTTTTGTCAAGGGGAATTTCCAGGCTGCATTCGAGAGGGGTGGCAGATGAACCGGAAGCTGCTCCTGCTGCAAGGGCTCCCTGGGCAAAGGAAGCTGTCAGGATAAGCGCAAGCATCACTTGAAGAATCCATCCGTATTTCATTTTTTACCTCATCTTAATCTTCATCTTAATAAATTTCTTTTTGCTTCATGTCAGTAGAATTTTATCTCAAACCTTTCTCTTCCTGAACCTCAGGAAAAAAGCCGTACAGGCCAGGAGAGAGACAATAATTACTGGATAAGGGACCTCTCCACCTTTTGCAGTTTTTTGTTCATGGATTTTGAGAAACTCGCTTTCTGACTCCGGCTCGGAAACAAGGACTGCAACACAGGGATGGAGATAACCCTCATCACCTCTTTCAAAGCGGAGGGTACTTTCCGTACTTTTCGGGGAGACCGAAACCGAGTAGAGGTCAAAGTATTTGCCCTGTGAGGATCTCCCCACATCGCTTCCGATTATTTCAGAGTCAAAATAGAGTTCATCCTTTTCTCCTTCTGTTCCTGCCACGAGCAGGGTATGGAGGCTTCCATTTTTCCCGGGGGATGTGCCTTTAAAGGTGCTTACCACACTGTCTTTTTTATTCGTATATGAAAGGGCATAGTTTCCTTCGTTTATCCAGAACCTTACAGGGGATAGAGATCTGTTTTCTGAAACAGCTGCAAGCACAATTCCATAGGGCCCCCCACCAGGGTTTTTAGATATAACTGATACTTCATTTAACCCTTCATGAATTAAAGTGCTGGCATTAAAGCAATAGAGAGCCGTACCCCAGGCAGAAACATAATCGGGCTCAAGTTTAATCGAATCTTCCTGACTGTTGACAATTAAGCGGATACTGTCCCCACTATCGTAGTTCCAGACAGGTACATAAAGCCTGGCATACTTTATCTCTCCTGGAGGGAGGTCGAAATACTGGATGTAAGGGTTCTCTCTGGTGTACCCATGCCCTCCATCAAAGTACACATTTCCCCTTACGACTCCTTCTGCTATTGTATATGGGGGCATGCCGTCTCCCTGCCAGCCTCCGTTTCCCGAAAATAAGGAAAACAATAACAGCAGGCCGGCTCCGAGAAGCCCCGCGATAAGGATTTTTTTTCTGATATCCAGGGCAGCTCAGCTCCTGAAATTATACCTTTTCCAGGGCAGTTCCTTTTGCAATTGACTCACTCCTTTAAAATTGCCTCAAAGCACTGACAGGGTCCAGTTTTGAAGCCCTCCAGGCAGGATAAAGCCCTGAAACTACGGACACAAGTAGTGAGATAAGAACTCCGCCTGCAAGAATTTCAAAGTTTAAGGCGGTCAGATGCTCTATATTTCCTATCTCAAGCCTTGACATAAGGAGAGCTCTTCCGATCTTATCTATGAAGGTTGCAAAGAAAACTCCAAGGAGGTCTCCTAAAACTCCGCCCAGCACTCCAATAAACATGCATTCGGCTAAAAACATCCGCAGGATGTCAGACTCTGAAGCTCCTATGGCCTTTGAAATCCCGATTTCGCGGGTCCTTTCATAGACTGAGACCACCATAGTGTTAACTACCATAAGTCCGCCTACAAGCAGGGAGATACTTGAGAAAAAGGCAAGGACAAGAGTTACTCCGTTCATGACCCGATTAACGGAGTCGATTTCGTCCTGGGCACTTGAAGAGGAAAGTCCCAGTTTTTCTATCTGCTCCCTTGATTCGTGAACCAGGGAAGAACTTTCAACCTTTATCAGGACCCCGTCATAATACTCTTTTTTGCTGAGCTCTTTTGCTTGTTCGAGCTTCATGAAGGCTCCAGAATCAATTTCATTTCCTGAAGGCTTCAGATAACCCACCGGAATGAAGCTTATTTCCCTGTCGAGAGGTTTTCCATCCTCTCCGTAAAGGCGCAGTTTGGCTGTTATTGGGCTTCCTATCCTGGCTCCGTCTATTTTTTCCAGCTTTTCCCAGAGGTCACTTCCAAGCACAATCTGGTTTTCTCCACCATCAAGCCAGCTCCCTTCGTCAAGCTCAAGCTCATTTGCAGTCCTGTAAACCTCCTCTACCCCGAATATTTCAAAATATGTTCCGGAAGGGCTTACATAGGCATCTTTTACGTAAGGACAGACGACTTCCCAGTACTCCTTTATTTCCTCTACTTTTGAGTCGCTTATAAGGACAAGTCCATTTTCCCTGAAACCTGGGGAGACCTCAATTAATGTAAGGTCCCGGGACTTCTGAATTTCTTCTATTGCATTAATGCGGAGCCCTTCTCCTAACGAGACAACGGCTACCACCGTAGCCACTCCTACAGCTATTCCTAGGAGAA
Source organism: Methanobacteriota archaeon (assembly GCA_030054735.1). Lineage (GTDB taxonomy): Archaea > Halobacteriota > Methanosarcinia > Methanosarcinales > Methanosarcinaceae > Methanosarcina. The sequence goes on from JASGVX010000091.1 coordinate 32,993, forward strand.
TAAGAAAGGTTCTAAGCTTTTTAAGGCGCAGCTGTCGTATTGCCATTGCCAACTCTTCAATCAAGCCGTTCACCAGTCCTTTTTCCAGTTCCTGCAATAGGAGCAGGATCCAGATTAGCGCATATTAATTTATGAGTACAAAGGTGTTAATGAATAATGCTGAAAACTACAAGATTTCATGTTACTATATTTTAATTAAATGAGATATATTCAGAATTATATTAAATAACATAAATTCTCAATATATAATCTTTTTGATTTTTAGCGAAGATGATTCATTGAAGTAAACTTTGCGCCTGATAAATATGTTCCATTTTTCAAAAAAAACTAAAATCAAATTATAATGCAACCATTATAATGCAGCAAATTATATTTACTGACAAAGTCCTGAGATCTCGGGCAGGTCTTTCGATATTTCATAAACTAATAACCTTCTTTCGGCAGGTCGACATTTAATTTTTCAGCTCTTGTTTTACTTTTCAGCTCTTGTTTAACTTTTCAGTTCTTGTTTTACTTTTCAGTTCTTGTTTAACTTTTCAGTTCTTGTTTAACTTTTCAGGTTTTTCTGGGTCTTTTCTTTTCTTTTGTTTTTGCTTTTGCCTTTGCTTTTAATTCTTAAGTCAGCAATGTGAAAACAAAATAAGTGCCGCGTTTCCATAAATTTTAAATTATCCTGCAACTTATGGGAAAGCTGATGGCTCCAAAAATACTTGTTACAAATGATGATGGTGTTTATTCGACAGGTCTTAAAGCTGCTTTTGACAGCGTCTCAGACCTCGGGGAAGTTACGATTTCGGCTCCTGCTTTCCAGCAGAGCGGGGTAGGACGCTCGATTTCTATCTTTGAACCTCTCCGGATCACGAGAACCGAGGTAGGGGGCATACCTGCTTATGCGGTGGGTGGCACTCCTACTGATTCCATAATACTTGGCATTTTCACGATTCTCAAGGAAATGCCTGACCTGGTGCTCTCCGGCTTCAATATAGGAGAAAACATAAGTACAGATACAATCACTACCTCAGGGACCATTGGAGGGGCCCTTGAAGCTGCAAGTTATGGAGTCCCTGCAATTGCTGCTTCCATGCAGGTGCTCGATGAAGGAAAAAAATTTGATGACCCCAGGAATTATCATAGAGAGCACTTTGAAGCCGGAATCAAAATCGTAAACCGGGTGGCTCGAAATGTCCTCAGGCACGGCATGCCTGAAAATGTTGACCTGTTAAACATAAATATTCCCTACCATGCTGAAGAAGACACCCCCATAGAAATAACCCGCCTTGCAAGGAAGATCTTTAAAACCGACGTTGAAGAAAGGCATGACCCCAGAGGCAGGTCCTACTACTGGATTGCAGGAGACCTTATCCGCAAAGAAGAGGAAGGGACTGATGTGCATGCCATCATGCAAAAAGGGCATGTCTCAATAACGCCTATCTCCCTGGACTCAACAGCAAGAATTGAGTTTTCGGAGATAGAAAAATACCTTTGAGAACAGCTTTGAGAACATCTTTGAGGACAGCTTTGAGAACAGATTTGAGAACAGATTTGAGAACAGATTTGAGAACAGCAATATCATTATGGATAACCCTGTTTCAGATAAATTCACCTGTAAAAGAGAATAGAATCCTTTGCTTGATAAACCCCGACTTTTTTATTCCTGAAAAAAGGTTTCTGTTCTCTATTCTTAGTTTTATTCTTATTTTTATTCATCCTGTTCTATATGAATATAAATTTCCTTCCAGTCGCTATTGATTGTGTGAAGAGATTCAACCATTGCCTTAATAACATTTCCTACTATTTTCTGGACAAATTCATTCATCGGAATATTTCTGCCGTCTACCAGAAGTTTGATTTTCATTTTTTTCCTCCTTATTGCATGTTTTTTATTTTTTTACTTCCTTTAATTTTTCGACTCTTGCAGCTGGAGTATAATAAGGCTTTCTCCGGCTTAGCGCAAGCCTGAGCAGTTTTTCTATCTCTTCGGGGCTTCTTGCTTCCCCTATATCAACAAGATTATCGTGCACAAGCAGGCAGGGCTTGAGTTTCCCATCGGCTGTGACTCTGAGCCTGCTGCAGTGGGCGCAAAACTCAGAATTGTCCATGGGACGCACGAATTCCACTTCCACACCATCGACCACATATTTTTTTCTATGGTGCAGGTGCCGGACCCTTACCTCGCTTGCTCTTTCTTCCAGGTTTTTTTCAAGGGCTTTTGAGTCAATAGTATACTTTGAAAGCTCAGGGTCAATATTCATGAGCTCAATAAGCTGCAAGATTACTTTTCCTTTATAAGGGCGGATGAAATCCATCATTAGATCAATTTCATTCTCGTTTATGCCTTTCAGGAGCACCATATTCAGTTTTACCGGAGTTAGCCCGGCTTCAACTGCACTGTTGATCCCTCTAATCACTTTTTCAAGGGTCCCTGGCGGAGCTCCAGTAATTTCCTCATACTTTTTGGGGTCAAGAGTGTCAAGGCTTACATTTACTCTGTCAAGTCCGGCAGCTTTGAGGGTTTTTGCACGTTTTTCAAGCAGAATACCGTTCGTAGTTGCCGAAACCTCTTTTAAAGGAAGAAGACAGGCAAGGATGTCTTCAAAGTCCTCACGAAAAAGCGGTTCTCCTCCTGAGAATTTCACTTTACGGACTCCGAACTTCGCGGCTTCCCGGACAAGCCCAGATATCTGTTCCGGGCCCATCTCATACCCCCCGGGACTGGAAGAACAGCAGTCTGCTCCTTCGTTATGGCAGTAGATGCAGGAAAGGTTACACCTCTCAGTAATAGATATCCGAAGCCCGGTTACTTTACGCCCGTAAGGGTCAACCAGGATTTTTTCTTCTTTTTCTTCACAAAGCAGGGAATTTTTCCCTGAACTGTTGTCCTTCATATTTCTCCCGCGTATTTATATTATGGAGGTAATAATATTTTTGCCAGAGCCTTGGTCCGGTTATCTGAATAATCAAAACTCTAAATATAAAAAGAATATCCAGTAGCGTTATTTCTTTTTATTTTATTGAAATAATATAAGGGGCTGGAAACTGGCTGGTTAATAGCCTTATATATATTAATAATACAATAGTTACCAAATGACAAAAGGAATACTTATTGCAGGAACCCATAGCGGAGTTGGAAAAACTACAGTCTCCATGGGTATTATGGCTGCCCTCAAGCACAGGCAGCTAAAAGTCCAGCCTTACAAGGTAGGCCCGGATTACATTGACCCTTCCCATCACAGTGCTATTTGCGGGCGCAGCTCCAGAAATCTGGATACCTACATGATGGGTACGGAAGGCGTCAGGCAGACAGTTGCCCGCACGTCCGCAGATGCTGAAATAATTGTCGTTGAAGGAGTAATGGGGCTCTTTGACGGGATTGACTCTACGGAAATTGCAAGCTCGGCACACGTAGCAAAAACTCTGGACATTCCGGTGGTTCTGGTAATCAATGTCCACGGCATGTCCAGAAGTGCCGCAGCTCTCCTTAAAGGTTATTCCGAATTCGACCCTGAAGTCCGGGTTGCAGGCGTTATACTGAACCAGGTAGGAAGCCCACGCCATGCAGAGCTTGTAAAAAACTCGCTTCCTGGCAAGATCCCTGTTATCGGCATAATACCCCGAAGAAAAGATATTGAGGTCCCTTCAAGGCACCTTGGGCTTTATATGGCACATGAAAAAGACTATAACAGCGCAGAAATGGCAGCATTTATAGAAGAAAACGTTGACCTTGATGCAGTTCTTGAACTTGCTGAACCCTGCTCGGTTCCGAAACCTGAGAGAACCCAGAACCCGGGGGCAGACATCAGGATCGGAGTTGCCTGGGACCCTGCTTTCTGTTTCTACTACCGGGACATGTTTGATGCATTCGAAGATAACGGAGCAGAAGTCGTATTTTTTAGCCCAATGGAAGGGGAAGTCCCTGATGTGGACGGAATTTACCTAGGGGGTGGCTATCCTGAACTCCATGCAGAAGTCCTGGAAAATTCAGAAACTACTCGTAAATTGAAAGGACTTGCAGCTGACGGCCTTCCTATCTATGCGGAATGCGGCGGTCTGCTTTATCTATGCGGAACTTACGAGGTCGATGACCGGGTTTATAAAATGGCTGATGTCGTACCTGCAAATACGCGCATGACAAAGCGGCTGAAAGCTCTTGGATATACCGAAGCCCGCCCTCTTGACAAAAATTTCTCTTCCCGCAATATCAGGGGCCATGAGTTCCATTACTCCCTTACGGAATGCGACAGAGATGCCAGGTTTGCATATGAGATGATCCGCGGAAAAGGTATACAGGACGGCTTTGATGGTCTTTTAGAGTATAACACCCTTGCAGGGTATATGCATTCCCATCCTGCCAGCTTCCCGGTAGAAAAATTCGTGCAAAAATGCCGGGAATACAAAAGAAAATAAAATGTTAAGGGAGAGTTAAAAAATCCCTTTTCAAATCTCCTCTTCAGATTCCCTCTTTAAATACCTTTTTTCTTTTTACCGGAGTTTATACTTTCATAATAAAACAATATTAAGAGGCACTTTTTTTATAGGGCCTGATGAAAAATTAATTATATTGGCAAGAACCTTTATTTTACAATCTCTTTGAAACTCCGGTTTTATCATTTTATTTCTCTATCTTTTCTCTATCACTTCACTTTTCTTTCTCTTTTCTTTCACTTTCATCTTCCTTTTTACTTTCCTTTTCTTTTCCCTCTTTCTCCTCTCTTTCTTTGTTTTTAATGAACACTTTTATCTCATAATACCCAAGTGGATGGCTGATTTTCTCACAGAGCCTGTCTTTTCCCACACAATTGCCATAGGTCCTCATAGTGTCGCAAGCAGGGGGTTTATATGCATTGCCTGTAGAACCCGCGATATGTTCTATCTGGTAAAGGGTTTTTTCCGCATCAAAATCAGGGGAGATATTGAAAAGGTTGAGGATTTCATCCACTGACATGCCCACATTAAGCAGGAAAGAGGTCATAGCAAAACGCATTGAATGAGCGAGGTTAATCCCACCCTCTACATTCGCAAGAGCATGGGCGATACAGGGAGGAAAGAGTTCGGGCTCAACAGCTCCAAAATCTGTAGATCCGAATTTATTTTTCTGGACCTCGAATTGCTCTTTTATCTCAGCAACATATGGGATGCAGAAACTGGAAACTTCGGGGGGAATTTCTAGGATAGGGAAGGACTGTTCAATCCTTTCCCTGACTGCTTCTTCAAGAAGCCTTGCAAACTCTTCTCTTGTTATTTTTATCTTTCCTGCCCTGAGCTGGCGATTTGTCAGTTTCCAGGAAGGGTCTTTCAGGTAATTTGAAAACCGGATATAATCCGTAAAATCTATGCTGAAATAGGAATCCTGATAATCTGTCAGGATTTCAAAATCTCCCCCAAATTCGATCAAAAAATCAGGGTCTTCGTTCCTCAAAAAAGTATAGGCAGCCTTGGCTTCTGCCAGAGCATAACGTCGGGTAAAAAGCTGGTCATCCACGCAGGCAACCAGCATCCTTGCAAAGGGGTATGAAAGAAGTTCCGAAAGCACCTTAGCTTCCCCTGATAAAGGGGATTTTTTAATTTCTCCTTCAAGGGCCTCTTTTACCCTTTCTATTCCACGGACTCTTACAGCCCTGTAAGCCCGCGAATTAAGCAGGCTTTCTAATGAAATTCCCAGGTTTCCAACGTGGGTAGATGCTTCTGAAGTAAATGGGTAATATGCAAGTTTTTCTGCCCGCATGCCTTCCTTAGTCCGACTCAATTCTCGGAGCCAGCAGGTAAGAAATTCTTCCCGCACCGTTTGCAATTTCAAAATCGATCAGGATAGGAAAATCCCTTCCAAGGGAGAGAGTGACTTCATTTACCCTGTTTGTGGGCTTGACTATATCTGTCAGGTAGTCCATGGAGAAGAGGGAAGAGGCTTCACCTGCTTTAAGGTCGATTAACTGGTCTCTGCCCATATCCAGTCGGACCTGATCGGTATCACCCTTTGCTTCCATAAAGAAAGTATCACCAGAAACTCCCATAAGCATGTGGTCGCTGATTTTCTCTGCGGCTTTAACGGCACGTCTGAGGTCGGCACCGTTCAGGACAACTTTGGCAGGCAGTTCAAGCTGAGGAACTCTGGGCTCTGCACGGATTGTTGAAGGGTCCAGAAGAGAAAGAGTATAGGACAGCCCTCCTACATCAATAAGGAGCTTATTGTTCCCTTCCTCGAGCTGCATCTGGACTGTATCGGTCCTCTCTGCAATTCCCAGAAGGTCGGTAATCTTATTCAGGTCAATTCCTATTTCACACTCATCAGCGTTATATTCTTCAAAAGCTGATGATCCAAGCTCAAAAATTCCCATTGCAACATTAGCAGGATCAACTGCCTTTACTGAAATACCTTCGGGTTTAATTTTGAATCTTACTTCATCTACAATTACAGCCAGTGCGGCAATTGCGTCTTTCAGAAGCTCTGCATTAATTGCTGCCTTGAACATGGTTCTTCTCCATCAAATATATTAAACCTTAAACTCCTTATCTATCCCAGGATATATAAATTTCCTTACAATTTGAGACTTTCTATCCTTTTGAGGCAAACTTCCCAAATCGAAATAAGTAATAATATGAAATCGGGCTAAACTATTAGGTTCAAAGTCCGGGCAACTATATAAATCTTGGTCAGAAAATCATGAGGCATCAGGCTCTGCCTGAAACATAAAAGTAGTTCTGACCTGAAAATTCTTATCTAGAAATATATTTTTCAGAGTTATATTTCACAGAACTACGTTTTTAAGAAAGGCCCGTAAGTAAATGATATTGGAATTTAGTCGTATTCTCTCCATGTAAACCCACACTTTGTACATTTGAAGAAGCGGGTCTCGGACTCGTCAGCAGACCTGAGCTGTCTGAGCCACCAGGTTGCAGTATTGTTCCCGCACTCCGGGCATTTTGCATTCGTTGTTGGCAGGACTGAGGTCTGTTCTCCTTCAAGTACCACTACTTCGCGGTCATCAATTTTGGCTGTAGATACAAAATTTTTTGTGTCACTTTCAATCGGTATTATGTTTCCACACCTTTTGCAGTGGAAGTTACCATCTTTCGGAAACATCATACTTTTGCATTTAGTACAGAACTGCATTAATATCACTTTTTGCGTCATTTATCATTTTATTATGGTCAAAAGCAAGATCAGGAACCAAATCCAGTTCAAAAAGTTCCACGGAAGCAGCATCAGAGCCTGATTTTAAATCTCCATATCCTTTCGCAAGGTAACACACTGATACTGTGTGTCTTCTTGGGTCGCGTTCAGGATTGGAATACACACCTATAAGTTTGAGGATCTCTACAGAAAGGCCTGTTTCTTCAAAAGCTTCTCTGACAGCTGCTTTTTCTGTACTTTCCCCAATTTCGACGAAGCCGCCAGGAAGGGCAAGTTTTCCCTTATATGGTGGGTTTTTTCTCTTCACCAGAACAAGCTTGTTTTTAAAGAGAATTACAGTGTCAACGGTTAGGCTGGGGGTATTATGTTTCATAAACTCGCTGTTCACTTTCCGTGAGCTCTTTTTTCTCTACAAATCTCCTTCCCGATTTACTTTTTCTAACATTTCGCCAGGTAAAATCACATAAATCACATATTAGTTTAGCCGTGTAAAATAATATATTAGTATTGTGCATATTGTAGAAATTCGTTATCATATTTCAATTATTCTTATCAACTCTTTTACTCTTCTCCATTCTGTTTTTAAGTTGGTCTCTGGTTCTCCGTGCTATAAGTCGAGTCTCCCTCAAGCAAAAAAACAAATTACGAACTAGTCTTTATTAAAGTTTTCTCTTTTTTCAGTGTTCCGTTTTGCTTTAGTTCCGAACGACTATTCCTAATCATTTCTGATTTTTTTCCCAATATTTCTGAAAAAACGATAGCATGAAAAATTGTGAATAATTGAAGGATATCTGCGGAAAGCCGGATTAAAACTCTTGAATCTGAAAAATTTTTCTTCTAAAATATAAATGTCTTATATTCCGTTATTTTTCTATAATAGAAATTTGTCATTTATTACAGGCTAATTACAGACTATTATCATCAAATACCTGACTTTAAAAGTCCGGGCAGTATTTATTTATAATATTTTGAATTAGGTCAGATACCTGTAATCCATAATTTCAGGTAATTACCTGGATCTGTTCATGGGATGATAATCCATTCTAATTCGCTATATAAGAAAGTAAAATCCATAACCTTTGAGTCCCTTAATATTTAGATATGAAAAGTTTAAGTCCTTTGTAGAAGCTATATGGAAATCTATTAAATTATAGGGTATTTCGTGTTTTACTTACCCAAAACTTGCTCGAAATTTTCCATTACAAGGATAACACAAAATACCGAATGACTTTATCCCGGGCAAAAAGGTGCGTGAAAAATGATAGAAAGTGTGCTCTGGCTCGCAGTTGGATTAATGATTGCGTCATCCCTTATCCCCAAAACCTTAAAAGTTCGTAAACTTATAGGGGGAATAGGATGGGGTGTATTTTCAATACACTGGGGTTACCAGCCTTTTCATTACATTGAGATTCAGGATTATGCAAATGTGGCCCTTACATTCCTCGTTGCTCTTTTCTGCTTACTTGTGGCGTATATAATGTTTCAGGAGTACAGAAAGGGCCCTTATATTCTAAATAACAATAGAAAAGTGATGCACTCGCCAGTCTCATCTCAGACTGAAGAAAATGCCCTTGACATAACTTCAATGCTTACAAATGCAAGTTCGCTTGGAGCTCTTGTCTATTTCCCATTTGCAAATTTCTCTTCCCTGAATACCTGGATTATAGGAAGTGTCACATCGCAGGTTACCTGGGTACTCCAGTACTTCGAAGTTCCGGCATATATGAAAGCCTGGAATATGATAACCCTTAACGGGTATACGGTTGAGATTATCCTTGCATGTACCGCAATTGAAAGCATTGCTCTTTTTATGGGGCTGATAGGCTCTGTCAGAGCTCCCCTTAACCGTCTGGTTCCGGCATTCATTGTATCCGTGCCCGTGATCTATGTTCTTAACCTGATCAGGGACATCTTTGTGGTTGTAGCATATGGAGAACAGTGGTTTGGCGCTAACAGTTTTGTCATTGCACATAACTATATTGCCAAAGCAGGGTCAGGAATAGCTCTATTCCTAATTTCATATGCTGTACTCAAGATTTTGCCTGAATTACTTGGAATGATTGATGGCCTATGGGTTCTATTCTCCGAAGAATTGAAATATCTTCTGCATAGATTTGCTAGGGATTGAGATCAATGATTGCAAAAGGCTCTGAAACCTGGCTTTTCACAGCTGCGGCTGTAACCTCCCTATTTGCAATTCTCTCCAAGGCAACAGATAGCCTACCACTCTTTAATCATATTGCTTATATGGGAATGGCATTAACTTTTTTTATGGCTCTCTTTTTCAGGGACCCCGAGAGAAAGATAGAGACATCTGACACTTACATGATATCCCCTGCTGATGGTACTATTATCGATATCAGAGACAGGAAAATTTGTATTTTTATGTTTTTCCAGAACGTGCATGTTAATAGAGCTCCGATTTCAGGAGAAATTAGGGAGATTATATACAAAAAAGGTGGTTATCTCCCTGCTTATTGTAAGGACTCGGAGAGAAATGAAAGAAATGAATTTATTATCCATAGCAAATATGGGGATGTAAGAGTCACACAAATTGCAGGTACCATTGCCCGCAGGATTGTCACATATTCAAGGGTGAATGATATTGTAGAACAGGGACAGCGTATTGGTATGATCCGTTTTGGATCAAGAGTTGATGTAACAATTCCCCATAGTTTTGACATTACAGTTGAAAAAGGGGAGCGGGTGCTTGCAGGCAAAACCATTATAGCAACAATAAAAAATGACAGGGACTTTTGAATATGAACGTATTCCAGATGTTAAGACTCCCGGACCTGGTCTCCCTTTTGAACCTGATCTGTGGGATTGGTTCCATTGCAGTAGCTGCCCAAAGCGACTCTTTTGGATTTGCTTTGATCCTGCTCCTGCTTGCGGCAATTGCAGATGGGGCGGACGGATACATTGCCCGCAGATTCAAGGGGGGAGAACTCGGAGAGCAACTTGACTCCCTGGCAGATGCAGTTTCTTTTGGTGTTGCTCCTGCTCTCCTCATAATCCTTGAATTTGGAGCAAAAGAGCCTATTGTCGGAATATTTGCAGGCTTTTATGCTGTCTGCGGCGTTCTCAGGCTCGCCCGTTTTAATTCCACATTATCTATCCCGAAGACAGGGTTTGAAGGGCTTCCTATCACCGCAGGTTGTATAATGCTTGTTACGTATCTTTTGCTCGGCAAAAGCTTTGTAGGGGTAGATGTTCTACTTGCTCTGACTCTTACTCTCTCAATCCTTATGGTGAGTACCATAAATTATCCGAAGATCAGAAACATCAGAATACTGGCTTTCGTAGCTTCTGTGTTCGGGATAACCATACTCCTTTACTTTATTGATGTGCAGTATATGAGGCTCTTTTCTTTCCTGCCCTTTATCCTGATGTTAAGCTACCTGTTTTCACCTTTCTTGAAGATTCCCCTGATCAGTATTGCTAACAGCAAAGATTACGGCAGCAAAAAAGGGCTAAAGGCCGAAGGAAGGAAAGGAAATCAGTAAAAAAGGAAATCAGTAAAATTACTTCAGGATTATCTGATTTCAGCATACTGGCGCATCGATTTGGCAAGGAGAGGATTATTTGACTAAAAATATAACAGATAGGGATAACGCACTTTTTGAAGCAGGAATAAAACTGGGAGCCCTTTATCATCAATTTACGGGCTCTCCAGTAAACCTGAAAACAGCTTCAAGCCTTGAACAGGCTATCCAGGAAAGCATTTCAGTTCAGCCCTTTGTGGAAAATATTTCTGTGAAAATCGACCGGAACCTCTTAAAAAATAAGTTAAACAGCGAGTTCGGATACACAGAACTTCAGGGGCCCATGCTTGAAGTTAAAATCACTGTAAAATACGGCTCTTCGTGGGTGAAGGTCGCAATGGAGTATGACTCTGAACTGAATTATCCATTGATGAAAATTCAAAATATAGAAAATAAGTAGGCCGGGTAATATTCAGAATATGGGGTTTTACCATTTTCCATCAAATTCCTTATTTTTCAATAATATTTGGCTATAATATTTGGCATGAAAGTTCCTTCAATTACTTGAGGTTTTGCCATTTTCCATTAAATTCCTTATTTTTCAATTATATTTACTTATAATATTTATTTTGTAAAAAAATTTATTTAAAATAATTTAAAACCAATTTAATATGGTATTATATACTTAATTATAATTAGGGTCTTTTTTTCTCTTATAATATGAAAAAAACTCTATTTAAGTTTTTAACACATAATTAATATCTATTATATTATACGATTTATAGAAAGAGATTATATTAAATGCTAATTTTTAAAGTATATATTATATTAATTAGATCCTCATTACGGGATCCCGTATTCATCGGCATTTAATTGTGAAAATTTAAAGGCACAGAATATAATTTTATGGCAAGATAAGCAATTTTAGGCAATTTTTTTACATTTAAAGTATTATTGTCAATTTGGGGAAAACCTCAGATAAGTTCAGATTTGAAATGTTTATATTCTCATTGAGGAATGGCTAAGAAGAAAGTTAAGGGTCAGGACAGCAGTCTGGTGTCTGAGATAATGGTGGTAGACTAAAAGTGGGGGAAAGATTTATAGCGAACTATTTTTAATTAGGTATATAGCTAATTAAATTTCAAGGGAGACTGTTATGGACAAAACAAAAGTATTAAAAGCTATTGCTGATGAGTCACGCATGAGCATTTTGAAATTACTGTTAAAACACAATTACTGTGTACGTGCATTGGCAAATGAATTGGCATTGACAGAGGCAACTGTATCACAACATCTAAAGGTATTACGTGAGGCAGGTTTACTTGTCGGAGAAAAACGTGGATATTTTATGCACTATACTGTAGAAAGAGAAGTATTGCACGAATTGGCTAAAAAGATTGATGCTCTGGCAGCTATAGAGCAGGAAGCTTGTCATCCAGAAAAACGCGATGACTGTCCTGCTAATGAAGAAAAAGAATGTCACAAAAAAGGTAAATGCAGCGTTGAAGTTAAGGAATTCTGCCACGGCAAAATGAAAGAATAATAAAGATAAGGATTGTGGAAATGCTCAGTGTTGCAAACTTAAAAAAAACATATGGTGATTTTACTGCTGTAAACAGTATTTCTTTTGAAGTTCAAAAAGGGGAGATATTCGGTTTTCTAGGACCGAACGGAGCAGGAAAAACATCTACGATAAATATGATGATAGGTCTATCCAGACCGACATCCGGAGAAGTTATAATTGACGGCATAGATGTAAGAAAACAAACAAAAAAAGCACAATCTATTATGGGTATTGTTGCTGATGAAAGCAATCTTTACAATGAGATGAACGGTTTTGAAAACTTGTGTTTTTGTGCCGCTTTATATGGTATGGAAAAAAGTGAAAGAGAAGCAAAAGCCCGAGATCTTTTAGAAGAGTTCAGATTGAAAGATGCCGGTAAACGACCTTTTAAAGCTTATTCTAAAGGAATGAAACGCAAACTTACAATTGCCGCAGCACTGATACATTCGCCACAAATTTTATTTTTAGATGAGCCGACAACTGGTATTGATGTTGAGAGTTCAAGGCAAATTCGAAAAATGATAAAGGCTTTGAAAGAGCAAGGAACAACAGTTTTTCTCACCACCCACTATATAGAAGAAGCCGAGCGTATATGTGACCGTATCGCTTTTATCGCAAAGGGACAAATAGTTGCTTCAGGAACTGTTCTTGAATTGATGGATAGTGTTTCTCATGGTCATTCTATTCGCTTTGTTACAAGTAAATTTGCTGAAAATCTGACTGATGAACTTCAAAGTAATTTTAAGGGAAGCAAGGTCACTATTCAATCTGACAATACTTTGATTATGGAATCGGAAGAACGAATTTCGTTACTCCCGGTTATGAATTTTCTATATGATAAAGGAATTGATGTATACGAGGCAAAAGAGCTGCGTCCTTCTTTAGAAGATGTATTCGTTAAGCTGACTGGCATAGAATCTTCTGTACTTACAAGAGACGAGAAAAAAGGAGGTCGCAAATGAAGAGTCGTATCGCTTTTTGGAATATTTTAAAAAAAGATATTAAAAATTATTATCTTAAACCGCCAAATATCAGCTGGGGTATCATTTTCCCCCTATCATGGACGCTAATGCAACTTATTCGTTCTCCGGGAGAAAATATTTTGGAACTACTACCGGGTCTGATGGCTATGAGTGTCTTATTCGGGACGACATCAATGCTTTCCGTCACCATCACTTTTGAGCGTAGCGGTAGATCTTTTGAACGTCTACTGCTGGCACCTATAAGCTTAAATGTTATGGTTTTGGCAAAAATAGCGGGAACTGTTCTATTTGGGATGTTTAATGCCTTTGTTCCGATAATTTTTGCAAGTTTTTCCACAGATTTGAAAGGAGTCAACTTCGGAATAATATTACCGGCTGTTTTTATGATTGCTGTAAGTTCAGCATTAATGGGGCTAATGATTGCAGTATCTGCCAACCAGGTATTTGAGGCACAAACTTTTTCTAATTTCTTCCGCTTTCCGATGCTGTTTCTTTGCGGATTATTCATACCTATTTCAGATTTGCCGTTATTTTTACGTCCCATTTCCTACTTTTTACCACTCACTTACGGAGCTGATATGCTTAAAAGTGCCGTTACAGGAGCAAATACTCTTTCTCCGGTGTTGTCTTTCGGTATCTTGCTGTTTTTTTCGGTAACATTATTTCTAATTAGTAGACACAATATAAACCGAAAATGGATTTTGTAAAAAATAAATTTATATATATGAGGTTTTACTATTTTCCATTAAATTCCTTATTTTTCAATAATATTTGGTTATAACATTTATTTTGTAAAAAATCTATTTAAATAAATTTAAAATCAATTTAATATGATATTATATCCTTAATTATAATTAAAGTCATTTTTACTCTCCTAATATAGAAAAAATGTAGCTCATGCTATTCTTTCGTCTGAGATATTAGATCTGGGTGATGTGCTGACTGAAATTTTTGGAAAAAATGATTGTCTGATTCTTCCGGACCTCAATCAACTCGATTTTCCCCTTCATATTCTTTCCTCACTTTGACCGGTACCCTGTTAAAAGGGCATCCAAAATAGAGACAGTGAGAACACTCATACCGCCATATTGTCAGCAAAAAAATCAATATGGAAACCAGATAAGACCCCAGCAGGAACGGTACTTTCAAAAGCCAGGGAAATGGGAATAGAATTATGGTTATGAACCCAAGAGTAGTAATAATGAGATCGAGTTTGCTAGGAGGACAGTGTATTGGTTTAAAATTCCTTGGCCAGCCCCAGTTCATCATACAGCTCAAACACTTTTCACCCCTGACAAAATAAGGGCAGTGAGTACAGAAAAAGCGCTGTTCCAGAATACCAAAATGGAAGATAACTATGAAAATGTATGCAAGAAGCCACCCTGTTGAACTGATGCCGATTGCAAGCCCCGCAGAAAATAGGACAGTCAGCGTTAGAAAGTTCCAGTAAAGGAAGTCTTTAAATTCGTGCTCCATTTTAAGGGAGGCACATTTACCTGAACATTCTGCCTGAAGTTCTTTTTCTGAAAATTCAATATTCTCTGAAAGGGCACCCCTTTTCTCAAATTCTTTTTCAACGTCTGCAGGTACACGGTTCACAGGACATTCGAAGTTTATGCAGCGAACGCACTCGTACCTGCGGGCTGTAAGAAAGAACAGCGTCCATGAGACAATATAGGCTCCCAGAAGCAAAGGGTCCCTGATAAGCCAGTATACCGGGAAAAGAAAAATGAGCAGGGCTCCGAGAAGCGCCACGGTTTTTTCAAAAAAGCTGTGAAGGCCTGGGCGGGCTTTGAAAATCTTTGGCAGTCCTGGAAGCATCCTGCATTTTACGCATCCCTTGCTCAAGATGTAGTAAGGACAGTGAGTACAGACAAATCGTAATTCGAGAACCAGAAAGAAAAAGAGAGCTATTCCGATGTAAACTGCAACCAATTTAAGGGAATCCCTGGCAATTGCTATGGAGCCGACGAGGAAGGGGATCACATTTAAAAAGTTCCAGTAAAGGCGGTCTTTTGCTGAATATTCTGTTTTGAGGGAAAGCGGAATACCTGGGGAGAACATGGAAGAAGTTTTGGAAAGGAAGAGTAAATAAGTTTGTGTTTCTCTCTCAAGCATCTATTTTACATTTTCAGCATCCATTTCCAGAGTGGGATGTATGTGATCCTATTTTCTGTCTTTTCGCTGTCATTCTTGAGAGCACTGACCTCTCTTTCAGCGATACTGTCGCTGTACGTGACGTTGATTGCAGTTAGAGAATTGTCCTTTTCCTTCACCACGAAATCAACTTCGCCCCCGTTTTTCCAGTAATAGACCTCTTTTTCTCGGCGCATAAGTTCGAGGAAGACCAGGTTTTCGGAGAATGGCCTTATGGAGGGGAGAAAGCTTATCTTTTTACAAGGCAGAACGAGCCCCTAAAACTAAAAAAAGAAATAACTATATAACATAATATAATACAAAATATGCAAGTTTAGTAGTTATTATATAATTAGTTGTATCTTATACCTTACATTCGGCAGGTCGACATTAAAAATCAGAACATTTTTCCTGATATCGTTTTATGGTATCTCCTGGGTAGAAATGAGATTGAAAGTTGGTTAACATGTGGCTCAACTATCACCACATATATAAATATTGGATCTTTTTTTCATAAAAGTTTAGTGTGATATATTATTAATTGATCATATGTAAACCTAAAAGTTACGTACGAATACTATGTATTATTTCAAAATCGGCATCAACAAAAATTGTGAAATTGAAATGTCGACCTGCCGAATGTATCTTATACCATTCATTGTTTTTTCGAAAGATTATTAAATAGGATAGTCTATTAGCTTTGAGTGTTAAATGGTTATGATATTAATCGAAAAGACAATTTTTATAAGATGATGAATGTGGAAAAAGATTATTTGGAGGACTTAAAGTCCAGATTAATCACTGAAGAAAGTAACGATAATGACTATAGGTCCGAATACCTTCATGATAGAGATAGGATACTTTATTCAAGGGCTTTCAGAAGATTAGCAGGAAAAACACAGGTTGTAACTGTTTCAGGATTAAAAACAAGCGACCATCTAAGAAGCCGACTTACTCACTCTCTAGAAGTTATGCAAATAGCAACTTCCATAGGAAACTATCTAAAAAACAAAGAAGATGTAGTTAGTAACTATTCAGCCTATTGATAAAAAAATATTTTTTGAGCAAAATTTTTCCATTCTCAGTATAATAGAGGCGCTCCTTTGAGCGCCGCAAGAATAGCTTCTATAACATTGCCCCCATTCTTTATAC
>JASGVX010000092.1 GCA_030054735.1 Methanobacteriota archaeon
TTAGAAAAGTGAAAAATATAAATTTCGGTGAAAAAAGTATCATTACTGAAGTTCCTAAGAAAGTAAGAGAATTAGATAAAACTCTCAAATTCAATATATTCCCTACAAAAAATGGGAGTTAAGGTTAGGAAATGTCGAAAATACATTTTTGAGTATCTCAGGTGTATTTTAGAAAAACGATAGCAGGAAAAAATCTGAAAAATTGAAGTACATCTGCGGAAAGCCGACTATCCAAATAAACTAAGAACTTGAGCCTTTGCCAATTTGGCTATTAATGCTTTAAAATTAAATTAAACGCATTAAATTCTTTTTTTTTAAAAAAAGTATCCTCTTCAAATTCGGTGGAAATCTCTGGCTTTCAACTCAATGAACTTTTTTCTCTGATGAATTGAGCCAGAGATGGCATCTCAAACTTATTGCTTACTCTATCACATATGTACTGATATGCACTTACTCCCAGTTTCTTTGCTGTCTGAACAATCTTCATAAATGTGTCATTTGCTTTTGTTCCTTCCTCTGTTATTGTTTGAAGGCTCACATCTCTTTTTCTGACTTTTGAAATCGTATTTAGGGGCGGATGAGTTTAAGCTGGGTTTCAATATTTAAAATCTGAGCTTATAGCTCAAAACCCGTTACGTAAAAACACTATCGAATAAGCGATTGCAAAATAACGCCCGAATTTTCCAAGAAAAACCGGGACTGAAAAGGTTCTGAAAGAAAGCTGCATAAGCCCTGCAACCATGGTTATTACATCCCCTATACCTGGCACCCAGGTAAAAAGCAGGGTATAGAGCCCATATTTATTGAAAAGCCTCTCACTTTTCTCGAGCTTTTCAGGGGAAGGAGAAAGATACCTTTCAAGCACAGGACGCCCTTTTAAACCCAGGTAATAAGTTGTACAGGACCCTAGAAAGTTACCGGCAGTGGCTAGCATAACTACATAAAAAGGGCAGAACCCCTGGTAAATGAGAGCGACGACCAGAGCCTCCGACCCGAAAGGCAGGACTGTAGAAGCCAGAAAACTCAGGATAAAAAGATTCAGGTAACCATAATTGGCAATAAAGGCGCTCAGGGATTCAAGCATGATACTCCTACTCTTACCATACATTCCTGCTTGCTATTCTATATATATTATTTCATAACCGGAAAGCTTGCAGAAAAAAGAAGACAGAAGTAAAAAGAAGTAAAAAAGACCGGAAGAAAAAATTAATTTCCGGTCCCTGCTACGAAGAAAGAGAAAAACTGTTATTTCCTTCTTTTCCGGAGCAGTATAAATGCTGTGGCGAGTATTCCCAGAGTTGCAAAGCCGCTGAAGAAAGGAGCTGACTTCGTTACTTCATAACTTCCGCTCAGATCTCCTATCTCAACCGTGTAATTTCCTTTTTTCTTCTCAGTATGTGAGAATTTGACTGCTTTACTTTCGCCAGCTTCCAGAGTTAGGTTTTCTGAATCCACGGATTCATTGTTGACCAGAAGTTCCACTTTGCTTTCTTTTGCTTTGTTGCCGGTATTTGTAACGTTTGCCTGAATTGAAACAGCCTTTCCTCCCTTAACAGAAGCAGGCTCAATTAAGAGGTTTGAAAACTCAAAATTGGCTTTGTCATCAGAAACCTCAAAAACAGTTTTTCCTTCCTTATAACCTGTTTTTGTAGCAGTTAATTTGAATGTGCCTGGAGAAGTTACCCAGTAAGACACGGTACCGTCTGTACTCGTCTGTCCTTCAACTTTCTGCCCGCCGACAAAAACATCCGCCCCAGAAACAGGCTTCTTTTCTACAGAGTCGGTAACCCTGATGATTATCTTGTCTCCCTGTTTAACTTTTTCCGGGGAGACCGAGATCATCAGTTTCAGGACTCCGGCTCCGACAATGTCCACATCCTTAGTTCCGGGTACATAGCCTGCTTTTTTTGCAGATAGTGTAAATCTGCCTTCCTGAACTGGAGTGTATGTGAGAATTCCGTCGTCCCCTGTAGTTCCGATGTTCTGATTCCCAAACAGGACTTCAACATCACTGACTGAAACGTTTCTAGCCGTGACCGAAATTTCTGCTGGCTTCCCGACCACAAAGACATCCGGCACTTTGATCAGAAGCCGGTCCTGTGGAGCTTTCTCTATTTCAACAAAGGGGTAGAAACGCAGGACAGAAGAATCAGCTACCTTTAAACTGACGTCGTTCATCAGGTTTATTGTACTACCTCTTGTGAGGGAAATCGAACCCTCGTTTTTCATTATAATCCCTGAGCTGGAAATCGTGCTCATTTCCATCTTCCCGAAAGAATCGCCCTGAGAAAGTTTAAGGTAATCTTCTGAGATCTGGAAAATCCCTTCTATAAACACAACATCAGTTTCCCTCGACCTGAAGACAGAGCTTACGTGGGCTGCAATAACCGGTACATCTTCAGCCCCTCCAATGTCTGCTTCGTAGGTATAGTCACCGTTGCTGGAAACTATTTCCGAGTCCAGAAGCTTCCCATCTTTATACAGCTCAAAGAGTACAGTTCTTCCGCTAACATCGACCTCTGAAGCCTTGAGTGAATACCCATCTTCAAGAACCAGGGAAGAGCCGGTAAACATCGACTTCTTATTATCATTGTCGAGCAGGACTTTTGTGAGGATATTATCCGAAAGGACACTCACACGCTTTGAATTTCCAAAAGTATTCGCAGGATAACCTGCAAAATACTTCTCTGCCATAAACCCTATAACCTCGTAGCTTCCCCAGCCTTTGTGCTCGAAATTCACAAGCGCAGGGCTGCTTAAGTAAACAAGCCCGCCATCTTCAATTGAACTGCCGCGGACTCCTTTTGTAAGGGTCATACTTTCAGTGGAAATATTTTCATCGATCTTATAGTAGAAACCTTCAAAGTTGAAAGGTGTCCAGACAGTGGTATCAAATGTTTCATCGTGGACAGTTCCCCTCAATTTATAACTTCCGGGTTCAGAAATCTTGACTATGGGAGCAAAACGGAGCTCGCTGGAATCAGCCACAACAAAGCTGAGTTTTCCCATGATGTCGATTGTATCTCCCCTGCCAAGTGTAATAGATTCATCATTTTTCATTGTGATCCCGGAACTTAAGGTGGAGCTTACTTCCATTTTATCGAAGCTGTCCCCATTATTAACCTGAACATATTTATCTGATACCTGGAAGATTCCTTTTATAAAAACCGCATTTGTTTCTATACCGCTGAAGACCTGATCCAGGTGGACAGCAATCAGAGGTATTTTCTCAACTTCCCCAAGGTCGGTTTCATAAACATAGTCATCGCCGGAAGAGAGGAAGCCTTCATCTATTACATCCCCATCCTTTTCGAGCTGTACCCATATTTTGTCCCCGCTAACATCGACTTCTAGAATGTTTAAGGAGTAACCTTCATCAAGTATCAGGGAAGAGCCCGTGTACAGGGATTTTTTGTCATCGTTGTCAATCAATATTTTTGAAAGCTGGCCTTCCGAAATTACGCTTATATCGTCATTTACAAATCTGGAGTTTTTAGTGTATCCCGCAAAATACCGTTCTGCCATAAATCCTATAACCTGATACGAACCCCAGTTCCTGTATTCGAATTTCGTTTCTATGGGTTTAGTCTCGTACTTCAATTCGTTTTTCGGGATATTCCGGCTTCCTGCAGTGAGATGAATCGTCATGCTCTCTGATCCTTCCCCAGTATCCAGGTCATAATAAAAACCTGAATATGTCTGGGGCGTCCAGGTATAGGTAAGGTTCTGACCTGTATTTTCATCCCAGATGCGGCTGCCCGATGAACCTGAGAACTGTGCAAATGCGGTATTACATAGTAACCCGAGCATTAGAAGTAAACATAACAATTTTATAGATTTTGTAATCCCCAAATTAGACCTCCTTTTGATGGATTGGAGAAGGGGGGGCCAGCCGCCCGGAAGTCCGAGAGAGAAAATAGAAACAAAATAGTTCCTGAACACTCCCCGGATTTTTTCCTGTGTCCGGATACCCCAATTTATTTTGAATATATCGGAATAGTTAAACTATATACATTAATGATATTGAAGTATTGGTATTGAAGTAATGAGATAAAAGTTTTTGGGGTAGTCTGGATGTGCATATGTAATGCTGCAAAATATAGAGGAGAAGACTGGGCTAAAAATAGAAATACGAGAATTATAGCAGCTTAAAATAAAATAAAATAAGTAAAAATATAAATATATAATATATTCTTATCTGATAAATATAATACTTTACATTTTAAGCAGTTTTTTGTAAATAACAAACCAGGGGTTATCCAGAAAACCTATTATATTCTTACTGATAAGCTGTCCAATAAGCAGAGGGAGGATAGGCATAACTCCGTAAAAGGCAATAAATACAAAGATGAGTGAGTCCAGAGTAAGGTTAACAAAGTCGCTTGCCCCAGAACGCAGCCAGATGTAAGGGTTTATCAGGGTATCATGCTTGAAGTTCTCTTCTTTTTCTGAAAAACGCTTTTTAAGGGAGGCAAAGATCCAGGCATCAAGGTTAGAGCAGACCAGAAAAGAGACCCAGCTTGCAATAGTAATCCTGATGCTCAGCCCAAAGAGACTTTTCCAGGCATCTTCCAGCTCAAAGAAAGGAGCAGGGCTGAGGCTTGTGACCATTCCTATGAAGAGCACAAACATTATCTGGGTCGCAAAAGCTATGAGGATGGAGATACGCGTTCTTTTCTCCCCATAGACCTCGTTGATCATATCCACTACCTGTGCAATAAAAGGATAGATGAAAACTGCAGCGGGAGCAAAGAAAGAGTAAAAACCAAGGTCAAATTCAATGATGCGCGTGGCAAGGATCTGTGAAGCCACCAGGTAAACCACATAGAAAGCGGTGAGGACTGTAAAGCCGTTTTCAGGCATTTTTTTAATAATATATACGGACGCAAAGGTAGCAATTGTTAGGGTGGTAATCCAGTACAGCCAGACAAACATTTTATTCACAACCGGGTTATTAGAGCTTGAGGTGGATAATTATGAGATCTGAGGTTAAGCGATATGATTTAAAGTGAACTAATCCGAACTGAGCTGAAATTAAAAAGAAAGCAGATCAGCAAAACTTCCAGGTTCGGGAAATAGAAATGCGACTCATCTTATTTAAAGTGCATAGATTCTTCATACCCCAGGAACCCTCAGAGAATACCTGGGGAAGTAAGAACTAATCCTCGCAATGGAAAAACATCCAGCCTTTCAATCCGGAAAAACAACAAGTTATTTTAAATTCTGCCTGGAGATCCACAAAATATAAGTTGAAAGAAAAGGTTTCTGACCAGCAAAACCATAAATTCGTAAAATTACAAATAAACTGTATCAACAATCAACCTTAGAATCGTTACTAATCTTATACTCACTACCTTCAGAATCATTAACTTCAGAATCATTAACTTCAGAATCATTAACTTCAGAATCACTAACTTCAGAATCATTAACTTCAGAATCATTAACTTCAGAATCATTAACTTCAGAATAATTAACTTCAGAATAATAAAAATCATAATAATTAAAATAATAAAAAATATAAAAATTAAAAAAAAAAAAAAAAAAAAAAAAAAAAAAATAAAAAAAAAAAAAAGAAAATAAAAAAAAATAAAAAAAAAAAAAAAAAAAAAAAAAAAAAAAAAAAAAAAAAAAAAAAAAAAAAATAAAAAAAAAAATAAATAAAAAAAATAAAAAAAAATTTATAAAAATA
>JASGVX010000093.1 GCA_030054735.1 Methanobacteriota archaeon
TCTTGATCGACAAGATAATCTTTTATGAGAGAGAATAAATCTACCATTGACTCTGCCTCCTTATTTTTGTGATGAAGAAAAAGGATACAGAGTCAATCATATTTTACAGAACTTTCGGTACGCTATCTGCAATTAATATTAGATAAACAAACACCACTGAAAAATAAACTTTAATTTTCATATATATCACTTTAAAAAATGGTCTCCAAAAATTCAAAGGAAGGTGCAATGTAACCTTCCCTATAAAACCCTTAGCATTGGTTAGCTATCAATTATAAATATATGCTCCGCCATCGTATCCAGGGGTACCATTTAGGTCAACACCTTTAACCTTGATTTTCCAGGTACCTGCTGTTAGGTCATAACCTGGATCATAGTTGAAATCCAAATGAGTCTCAGTACCATATATAGTGTCGCCAGCTACCTTTGTACCATTTGGCTTGATTAATTCGATACTAATGTCACCATTTATATCAAGAACGTGTATACTAGATACTGTCACATCTGCTGATATTCTATCCCAACCTTGCCCAAACGGTACAGTAAAATGGTAGGAATCTGTATCTGAGGTTGGAGTTAACTCTCCAGATTGAGTTAACTCTCCAGATGGAGTTAACTCTCCAGATACTCAATTTTAGAGAATCATTTATAATTTTTCCGGCCAATTTCTCTAAGAATCAGAGATCAGGGAATCTTTACAGATATAAAAAGAGCTAGAAAAAACAGTTAGAGAATTTGGCCGGAAGTTATATATAGGGAAGTTTAACACGAAATTCTTAAGGTCTACAGTTAGTAACCAGGTTTTTCATTAGAAAAATCTATATACTCTTTAAAATATTGAGTATTTCTACGGCAAATCTCCCTGGCCTGGCCATCCTGGATTTTCGAGGCATCTGGCTTCAATTTAATTTTTTCAAAATCCAGCTGATTTTTGAAATGACAGGATATCTTTTCAATATTCATGCTTCCTCAATAATTTTGAGGAACAGTTTCTGCAGATTCATTTCTTCTTCCTCAAACATTGATACAGTTCCACCTGTTTTTTTGATAGTTTTTGCAATTTCTGTACGGAGCTTCGTTTTCGCATGCACATATAGAGTTCCGTCTTTAAGCTCAAGAGACTCTACACCCTCTAGATTCCTTACGGCTTCTGCAGCTTCTGAAAGTGGAATGTCCTGAACCTCAAGCAAATAACGCACTCCTTCCTTTGCCTTTACAATATCCCTCAAATCCTCCACGGAACCTAGTGCAAGAAGCTTACCCTTTGCGATTATTGCTATTCTGTCACAGATCTCCTCGACTTCTTCCATAGAATGCGAGCTCAGAAAAACAGTAACTCCTTTACTCCGGTTCAGGTCCTTTATAAGATCCCTCATCATCTGGGCTCCAAGGGGATCAATACCGCTTGTAGGTTCGTCAAGGAAAAGGACTGAAGGTTCATTAATAAGAGCCTGAGCAAGCCCGAAACGTTTGCGCATGCCTGTGGAAAAACCGCCGATTTTCTGATCTATTGCATGGGAAAGGCCCACGGTTTCAAGCAATTTTCCGATCCGCTCTTCCCGTACTTTGGAATCCATATTATAGAGTTTTGCATAAAAACGCAGGTTCTGTCTTGCTGTGAGGTTGTCATAAAAACCGGCAGGCTCGGGAAGGACACCTGTTGTTTCCCTTATCTTAATTACCTCACGGACTATATCAAAACCTGCAACTTTCCCGCTTCCTTCGCTTGGTTCAAGCAGTCCGATAAGCAGTTTCATAGTTGTGGTCTTTCCAGCCCCGTTTGGGCCAACAAAGCCGAATACCTCTCCTTTTCTTACCTGCAGGTTCAGGTTGTCAACTGCACGGATTTGATTTTCTTTTCCGAAAATTTTACTCAAATGAATGGTTTCTATTGCAAATTGCTCTGTGTGCTGTACAATTTCACTTTGCTTAAATTCCAAACCTGTTGATTCCAAACCTGTTGATTCCAAACCTGTAGATTCCAAACCTATTGATTCCAAACCTGTTGATTCCATAGATTCCATATTTACCGCCTTCCGAATTTACGTACTACAAAAACAAGCACAAGAACTGCAAATCCAAGCATTGCTATACCGAGAAGCCCGCTGCTTGATGATTTTTCTATATTTACCTTGATACTTTTTTCAGGACTTACAAGGTCGCCACTCTTTGCCCGTATGAAAATTTCCTTAACACCGGAGCCTGCATTGGCATTTGCAGTAATCTCTACAGGAATGCTTCTGGACTCTCCTGCTTCCAGCTTTTCTATTGTCCCAAAACTCCGGACCTGAGTGCTGATGCCGCTGACAGAGTTAATTTCTAGAGTAACGTCTTTTAGCTCTTCATCCCCCTGATTTGAGATAATGACCTGTATTTGAGTGGAAGCACCAGGATTCAGTGCTAATTCGCTGGAGCTAGAATCAACTTTGAGCATCTCTTCATTTTCTATATTATTGTTGATACTTACCTCAAGCTGGTGTGTAACTTTTTTGTTTCCGTTTACTGCTGCCACTGTGACAGGATAGAGCCCTCCTGCAGCGTTCTGCGAAGGCTTTACCTTTACTGTAAAAGCCTGCTCCTCCCCTGATTTTAACATAAGAGAAGTAAGCCTTTGTTCCTTGTTTTCTTTATTGACAAAGTCCACTTTCCAGCCTTCAGGAAGGCTCAGGACTTCAAGGTCCAGTTTAAGCGGCTGATCATACCGGTTTTTCAGGGTAACTGCAAATTCCGCAGTTTTTTCAGGCCGAATTCCAATCCCGATTACATTGGAATTCAGGTCTACATACGCACTTAAATCCTCGTTCTGTGAGAGCTCGGGGTTTATGCTTACGCTGACCGGTAAAAATACGCTCCGATTTCCTTTTTCCGGACATGCTGCTATCAAAATTTCATAATCTCCTTCTGTTGCATTGAGAGGAGGATTTATGATAATTTTAAATTCCTGGCTTCCATCTCCAGGAACTCCCAGCTTCGTAATTCTTGCTCCGTCCGTAGAAAGCAGGTCAACTCCCCACTGGGCGGGTTTTGATACAAGAAAAATCCGAAAGTTTGCTCTGCTATCGTATTTATTTTCCACAAAAGCCCTAAAACTTACAGGAATTCCCGGATGTGTCTTTTTTCCCGGGATATCAGAATAAATTTCCAGGTTGGGCATTGCAGCCCTATCAACCCTTACTGTAAATTCCCTATATATTGTATTATCAGATTTTCTGACGTTTTCGCCATAGGGGCGAAGACCTATTTTTAGAGTATACTCCCCATCTTTTGTATTTTCAGGGATTCTGACTTTAAGAACCAGTTCTTTTTTACCTGCCTTTTCAGGCAGGGTTATATGGCTTACCTGAGTTCCATCTGCATATATGCCTGCAGTCCAGTTTTCGGGGACTTTACCTGTGAAAAGCATAACTGATATGCTCTCAGAAGTATTGTATCCCTTTTCCACGCTAAAGCTGAACTCAAGAAGGTCTCCAGGCCTTGCAACCTTTCCACTAATATCTTTTCCAACAGTAATCTGGGCAAAGTCAGCTCCGGCTGGAAAAGAAGTTAGAGAGAGTAGTGTGATTACTATCAACACTATTGGGAAGAAATTCTCTCTTTTACTAGACATTCATATCCTTCCTCACAAATTTAATGCGCAGCTATCAGGATGATTAAGGGTTCGATCACCTGAATCACACAAACTGAGATTCCCTCTGGAAGTTCACAATAATGAAGTAACACCATCGATCGTTCTCAGATAGGGAGGTACCTTGCAGCAAATTCTGTCTTTTGTATATCATTTTATCACTTTACAGAGTAATATCTCTCCTGAGAAATGTAATGAAAGTTATTATAAACAATATAACCGGCGTCATTATCAGCACTATAATATTCATCCAGAATTCTGTTAAGCACTTGGTGAGAGTATACCTAGTATCAAAAATCCCTCCAATTACTGGTTCTACGTTAACTCCCATAAAACTAAAATCAGCTCTGCCAGTTACAACCTCTGCATAGTGATGCAGTGGTGATAGATTCAAAAGTTGTGTAATCAATATCCCTTCATTCGATGTTTGACCTGTCAATATGTCAACAACTGTTTTAAGAATTGCACCAAATAGTATGCAGATAAAAATCCATATAACAATGTTGCAGATCAGCGAATCAGTGGAATTTTTTACTATCGTTGATATGAAAATTGCAATTCCCAAAAATGTCACAGCATAGAAAAATGTGAAAATGGTGAACACAACTATTCTGATGAGTTCCGTGTATCCTATTTCGAGTCCATAGAAGATCAAGAGTGTTCCTATTGCTACGAAAACCGAAAATACTACTATAGCAGCTATCAATAAAGTTGATCCAAGTAATTTCCCTGCGAGAATATTATCTCTGAATATTGGATGAGTTAATAACACATTCAGTGATCCAGATTGCTGTTCTCTGACAACTACATCGAACCCCAGAACTATGCCAAGTAATGGAGTAAATTGGGATATCATTTTGACATTAATGCTACTCAGAAGTACTGATTTATCGTCATGCGCCAAGGAACCAAGCATATAGGTAGAAGCAAACACTATTACGGTATATGTTGCAAGCAGCACCAAAAATCCGGCATCTTGAAGGTGGTCAGCAGCCTCTTTTTGAGCAAGCACAAAAACATTATTATTTTTCATGCGAGTCACCCCATATCCTTTGATACATCCTGGCGCAAAAACGTTGTAAATGCTACTATAATTAAAAAAATAGGAGCAATAATCAAAATTAGAACATTTATCCAGAGTTCACTCCACCACTGCCCCAGTGTATATTCCATGTCAAATATCCCTTTCACGTTTGCTCTCTCACTCGAAACACCCGACCAACTCAAACTAGGTCTACCACTTACCGCCATAGCATAATGATGTGCTGGCGTCAATTTTTGAATGTCTGTGTTGAGTCTTAAAAAACGCTCGTTATCACTTAAATCCAATGGTTTATGCTCAGTTAAAATAGAAGCAGTTGTAGCACAAATCATACCAAATACAATACATAACACAACCCAGATCGCTATGTTGTATACTAGTGATTTTGTGGCATTTTTTGTCACAATCGAACTAAGTATGCCAAGTGACAGAAATATTGATAGATATAGGTATGTAAGAATTGCAAAGATTAGCAATCGGTTTAGAATTGGTGAACTTAACTCGGTTCCTGATGCTAAAAGTATTGTTCCGAGAACTGTGAAAATCGATATAAATACTACCAGAATTAGTGTAACCATTGCTCCAAGTGTTTTTCCAGCAATGATATTATCCCTATATATTGGATGTGTCAGAAGTACATTCAAAGAACCGGACTCCCGCTCTTTGTTAATTGCATCGAAACCAAGTGCAATTCCCATAAATGGCAAGAAGAGGGAAACAATCTGGGAGATATCAAGATAGCCCCTGAATATGGAATTTCCTTCTGGCCCAATTCCAGAATTATAACTTATTGAAAAAACAATAGTTGTGAATGCCAGGATGAGTATTGCGAACCTCGGGCTCCATATATTGTCTGCAAATTCTTTTTGTGCAATCACAAACACATTCCGATATTTTTCCACAACTGACCCTCACCTTATTTTTTTATATGTATGCAGACAAATGCGATTAATGCCCCTATAAATGCAATAATTGCAGTAAATCCAGACAATCCAGAAGTTTCTTCAGTGGCATTTACTTTCGAATGTTCGTCCAGATCTTTCTTAATTATCACTACTTCAGGAGCTCTACTGTCTGTATAATTCCCCATAATTAATCGTTTATGGGTATCTAGTTCATTTATTCCGAAAATAGTGTTATCTGCAGCAATGAAGTTTTTAGATGGGTCCAAAACGAACTTATTAATATTTTTCACTGGTAGTGATAATTCCAATATATCATTTGTGCTAGTGTTCAGTACTGAGATCTTATTATCTTCAGCGAATAGCACATCTCTACCTTCCAACGTGTAATAGGAGACATTCTCTATTGTCAATATATCAGATTGGTTGAGCAAAAATAGGTCATACGTTCTTATGTAAGGTGGAGTTCTGGAGTTTGGGTTGAGACTGGTCGCTAAAATACAACCGTTAGAAACCACTATCCCATCGATATCTCTAGCCTTCTCGATCAGTTTTTTCATCTCTCCGGTTATTGAGAGCGAGTACAGTGCACATGAATCCTCAGCACATTTGTTAACTAAAATCTTTTCACTGTCTGGATACCATTGTATTACTCTTGACGAACCCGAATAAAGAGTTGTAATTTTTACAGGCTTCTCCAGGTCTTCATCCATAACATATATATCGTAACTGACATCAGCTACTTTTTCTGATGTTTTAATCTCATAGAATAGTAATTTTTTACTATCTGCGCTCCACTTTTCACCATACATTCCAACCTGCTCTGCAGAGTAAATAGTATTTAATATTTCATTTTCAATATCTAAAATAATAATCTCATGGCTGTTTTTTAAAAAAACGATTTTCTTACCATCTGGAGACCATTCCATATCGTCTATTTCTACGTTATCACCTGATATGCTAAAGTTAAAATCATTTTTTTCATCCATATCGTAAATGATAATTTTTCCAGGCATGAGCGCAGCAAATTTATTTTCTTCTGGAGCCCATTTGAAATTCGGCATATCAGACTCCAATCCTGTTATCTTTGAGCCTAATTCTATTTTTTGAATAAGATTTAGATCGTTTGACATAACAAAAATATTAGCAGATTTCGTCTTGTAATTGCTTCCTTTTACCACCTCCATATATGCAAAATAATCACCAGATTGGCTCCATACAGGGGGAGTAATTGTTTTTCCACCATTGCTAGAAGTTATTTCTGCCCATGCAAAACGCGTTATTCCGGAACCAACCGCATTTGCTGCATAAAGTGCATTTACACTGCCGCCTATCTTAGAGTTCTCTTTCAGAGCTACATTAAGAAATACTTCAAACAGCATATGGCTGCCATCAGGGCTCCAAATTACATCAAAAACGGGTTTGCTATTGATATCAAAGCGATTCGTATCCGCAAGACTCATAATATCCTTGCCCGCTGTTTGATTCAAATCAGACAATACGCTTACGTTCGTCTGTTTTAGACTACCACTTGCAGAAACTGGATGAAAAGATATGCAAACTAGAGCAATGAATATCAATATTAATTTGATCTGTTTATTGAACATTTAATCCTTCTCCGCCGGATGCTGAGGCCGTTCCAATGGTCATCAACATGACTAACATCGAAAAGAGTTCAAATGGGTCTTTCAGAGTAAGTTTGAACTCCATTAATTACTATTAAAACAAATTATATAATCTGTAAAGGTTTTGGCGGAATCATTAAACTATCAAACTAAATGCTTAATTTATGATTTAATTTTAGCATAGTGTTCTCAGCATTAAGAGCCGGTTTTGTAGAATTAATTTTAGTTTTGAGACAGCCTGTGTACTTCTTTTTCAATTATATCCCGACAACTAGGCTTTATATTGTATATTACACTCTTTCCTAGTTTATTTTCTTCAATAAGATCTAGTTCCTTTAATTGTTTTATATACCATGTAATTGTACTTTTGGACATACCGATTTTCCTTGCAATGCTTCCGTTGGTGTTGCATTCTTCCCTTAATATCTCAAAAATTATTTTTCGTTTCATCGAATTTTGAAGGACTGAAATAACCTGTTTTTCTTTCTCACCGTATGTAGAATTATTCTGAAAATATCGGACTTTTCCACAATAATTGTGAGCTTCAATCAAATTTTGTGTTTCGAGAATATTGAGATGATAGCGAAGAGTTCCCCGGTGAAGGTTTATATTGTCTGCAATTTTACTGCTGCAGGTACCTGGGAAGGCTTTAATGAAGGTATATATTTGCTCTCTCTTCAGAATTCCAACAGCATTTGGATGGTCCACAACTCGAAATCCCAGTACTACAAAAATGGGTTTTATAAAGTATAGAACGACGTCTAATATTGATAAAATCTGCATTGCAGCCAGCCAGAGCAAAAACTGCCAGTAGGGTATTACTGTATCCTCTACTATCTGCACATCTTCTCCAGCTATGGATACTCCAAATTCATCACCTGGGGCAGGAGTCACGATATATTCCGTAGCTTCGGCCTGGCGACCTGGGGCAGGAAATATGATATATTCTGTAGCTCCGGCTGCCAATATTGAAAATGAAAAGAAAAAACAAAAGATACAGAGTCTCCTGTAATTAATGCATTGCAAAACTGAATGTATAGTCTTCGGTTCCACTAACTGATTCTCCATAAACTTTGAACTTCCAGGTTCCCTGTTGCACGTATCCCTGAGAGGGATCTATGATGAGATGTATCCTGCCATTTGTACTTCCGTCAGAACTATCACGGTAAGTTCCGATTTTATTTCCTGAGGGAGTGTAAACGCTAAGAGTCAGGGAATCACTTGTGTCTTCCCAGTTTAAATCCACTTCAAGATAATTCACTCCTGAACCTACGTTTACATTGTAAGTCATGGTCTGTGTCCCTGAGTTATATATTGGGTTGACCGTAGAAGAGAAATAGAATTCTCTGTATCAAAAGAATTTTCTGCTCACGGGCTAACAATATAATTTTTGTCAGCGGAATACAAAACAACTTTACTTTTCGAATTTTCTGAGTATTCATTTTCAGCAGAAACTGCAGGAACTGCTATCAACCCTGTAATAATGCATAAAATCAACCCCTTCCAGATTTTCATAGTAACACCAAAATAAATTTGATATCAATAAATATATTTTTTCTGCTATAGTTTTAAATCAGGAAAAATTAGTGGAGATTTAAGCAGGACTGAAAGGTTAAGCTGATAAAACCATTGACTTTTTTACATCTCATAGGCCGGCTTAAATTCCAAAAACTCTACTTCATCCTGAAAAATCTCTACATTCTTCTAAAAGAATATATCTTTGTTTAAAAAACTTCCGGCCAATCTCTCTAACTATAGAATTTAAGCTTTGATCTTGGTATCTTTTTTTTTATAATATATACAAACATGAGAATTGTTAGGGACAGTTGACACAAAACTTATATCAATGAAAAAAAGTGGGAATTTATGGAGTTCAACCGACCTTGGGAAAAACGATTCAAATACTCTATTCTGGGTATTCCTGAATAGTTAATTTTTTAGTTTGAAAACCAATTTCCTAGTTTTTGGATGGGGATTCAAGTGCTTAAAGGTGTACTTATAATAATTGCATTATTACTTAGCACGAATGTAGCGGTAGCAAGCCCTGTATCCGAAGATCCAAATCTTAACGTTACATCGCTTGACAAAATTATTCATGAAAATAATGGGTTCGTAGTAAGTTCAACAGAATGGAATCCTGATGGGCAATATTTAATGGTAACTTCTTCTAAATCGATTTCTCTCTCGAATAATGTTCATAAGCACTACCTTTTAGATATGAATTCCTATACTTTCGGGGAAGTCAATTGTGGAATTGAAGAGATAAGCAGTTATTCTATACCTAAAGCAGAATGGTCACCTTCTGGAGATAAAATAAATTTCCAAGTTTCACGCGCAGATCCGACATATTCAGGTCGCTGTTATATCATTTGTAATCCAGACGGTACGAATTTGAAGGGTATAGGGACTAATTTTACTAATCTTTCAAATATAATAAATAATCTTGGAAGTATTGGTTTTCAGAATAACCTTAAATGGAGTCCCGATTCCAGTAAAATTGCGTTTGAATGGAAAAAACCTGGAAATATTTTTAGTGGGATATATATTTCAAATGGAAATGGAACAAATACTCATGAAATTCAATCAGAAGCTTCACAGCCTGTCTGGTATGACTCTAACAAAATTTTCATTCTTTCCCATAAGGGAACTGTAGAGCTTATTGATGATAATGGTGATTCAATTCAGACATTCCAGCCAGATAATAAAAACGAACAGTACTGTGTATTTTCACTCAGTCCAGATAAGAAAAAAATAATATTCGTTTCAGGATTACCAGGTAGCTACAATTTACAAACTTATATCTCTAACACTAACGGTTCGAAATTGAGAGGAAACGTTTCGCATTATGGTGATACTGATGAGCATATCTTAACAAAAGAATATTGGCAAGCAAACGGTTCACTTCTGTTAGTAAATCAGGACGGTGGTCTCTATATTGTAGAAGGAAATGAAAACAACAAGCGCCTTTTGTATAAAGGCAACGCTACCAATCCCCAATGGTTCCCTGATGGTAAGAAAATATTATTCGTTGAAAATAAAAACAAGCTGTATTCAATCGATATTGATGGAGCCAACCTCACCTTTATAACTAATTTTGGACTGACCACTTCTTATTTCTGGGACAATCTCGAAGAAGCCAAACAATTTTCGATAAGTCCTTCTGGAGACCTCATAGCTTTTACTTCTGCTCTTTATCCTGATACCGGTAAAATTATTGAATATGAGCCTGATCCCTCAACGCGTCAAAATATTGCTGTTCCCCTATTCCTAGTTAATTCGAATGGTTCCAATCTCACTCAGGTAACTTCTACAATAAAGGGCCTATACGAGATGTTTGGAGAATGGAGTCCTGATGGAAAACGATGTACTACTGACCCAATACAATTATCCAATTATCCTCAGCATGGTGATGAGGGTAGTTGTTTAATTGACCTGGAAGTTCGGAACTCTTCTTCAGTC
This sequence comes from Methanobacteriota archaeon, assembly GCA_030054735.1. GTDB lineage: Archaea > Halobacteriota > Methanosarcinia > Methanosarcinales > Methanosarcinaceae > Methanosarcina. The sequence goes on from JASGVX010000093.1 coordinate 10,654, forward strand.
TGGAAAAATATACCTGTAAATGAAATTATCAAGAGTAAAGAACCTAATGCTGTTAATCAAGTCCAAAGTAATGAGCCCAACTCTACAAACACATCACAGGTTACTGAGAAATCACAGGTTACTGAGAAATCACAGGTTACTGAACATAAAGAAACAAGTAAACAAGCTCCTTCCTTTATGTTTTTACAATTATTTACCTGTAAAATGGGAGTCTGGCTGCTGCATAAATCCCAGAAGACATGATATTGTGGACAAAGACAGAGTTCTAATAATGGCGCAAAAAAAATTGGACAAAAGATATGAGCAGAATATAATAGGTTAATTTTTTAATGATTTCAGGTTAACTTCATAAATTTAGGGTGGAAATTCAAATGTTAAGAAATGTCCTCACAATATTTATTTTATTTTCATTGTTACTTGTTACGAATATAGCATCAGCAAACTCGACATCAGAAGACCCAACTGTTAACGTTACAACGCTGGATAAAATTCTCCAGCTAGAAGAAGGGTTCACAACAACTTCAACATCCTGGAGTCCTGATGGACAGCGTTTGCTTATAACCTGCTCCAAACCTATTTCTGCTTTGAGTAATGTTGTTAAACATTACTTATTAGACACAAATTCCCATACTTTTGGGGAAATCAATTATGGGATTAATGAATCAGATACCAATGGCATATTAGATGCAAAGTGGATCCCATCTGGAAACAAGATATATTTTGGAGTTTCAAAGGTTGACCGAACAGGTTCTGGTTATTGTTTTGTTATTTGCAATCCCGATGGCACGAATTTGAACTGCGTAGGGACAAATTATACTGATCTTTCAGCCGTAATGAAAAATGTTGGGAATATTGGCTTTCAGAGGAATCTCAATTGGAATCCCGATTCCAGTAAAATTGTATTTGAATGGCAAAAACCTGAAGACACCTCTACTGAAGTATATATCGCAGATGGAAGCGGGACAAATGCCCGTAAACTTTCTTCAGCTACATATCCACAGCCTGTCTGGTATGATTCTGACAAAATCCTTATTGTTAAGGATGACGGAAATGTGGTGCTTATTAATGAGAGCGGCAATTTAATTCAGACTTTCCAGCCTGAGAACAAAAATGAAAAATATTGGGAATATTCGCTCAGCCCTGACAGAAAAAAAATACTCTTAGTTTCAGCATTACCAGGTAGTTTCGATTTACAGACTTATATCTCTAATACCGATGGTTCAAACTTAAAAGGGAGTGTTTCTTATTATGATGGAGAAGACACAGAAATTTTGACAAAAGAATTTTGGCAGCCAAACGGTTCAGTTCTTCTGGTGAATCAGAATAATAATCTTTATATTGTAGAAGGCGATGAAAACGACAAGCGTCTCTTGTATGAAGGCAATGCTAGTAAACCGCAATGGTCCCCTGATAGGAAGAAAATACTATTCGTTGAGAATAAAAATAAACTATATTCAATTGACATTGATGGGACTAACCTAACTTTCATTACTAATTTCGGACTTACATCCTCTTACTTTTGGGATTTTTTCTGGAGTCCTCTAGATAAAGCTAAACAATTTTCGATAAGCCCTTCTGGAAATCTCATAGCTTTTACCTCTGCCCTTTATCCTGATAACGGAAAGATAATTGAAAACGAGCCCGGGCCTTCAAAACTTCAAAGTGTTACTGCTCCTTTATTCATTGTTAATTCAGATGGCTCTAATCTAAATCAAATAACCAAGACGATAAAAGGTAGACATGATCTATTAAGGGAGTGGAGTCCAGATGGCAAACGATTCACTATAGGATCTATACTATTTTCCTCAAATAGTGACTGGGATGAGGGTGAGAATTTTTTAGTTGAGTTGAGCTCTGAAAATTCCTCTTATACCTGGAAGAGTATGCCTGTAAAGGAAATTATCGAGAACGGAGAACCTGGTAGCATCGATAAAGCTAAAACTGATAAGCCAAACTCTGCAAATATCTCACAGTCTATAAACACATCACAGGCTGATGATCTTGAAGAGACAGGCAAGCAATCTCCTTCTTTTGTATTTCTGCAGCTTTTTGTCTGTATATTAGGAGCCTGGTTAATGCATAAAAGCTGGAAGCTGTGATACAATGAATAAAAACTGTGTTTTAACACTGGCACAAAAGGAATTCTCGGACAAACTATATGAACCGAGCTTTTTTGTATTGATTGCTATTTTTATGGGTACTATATTCGTATACTTGCAAAGTAAAGGAGGTGGGGAGAATTTTATGCAAGTTGCCCAAGCAATCGGGGTATTTTTCCCATTGATAGGCATAGCTCTTGGGTATGATGGAATAATTAAAGAAAAAAATAGTAAAAGCCTCAATGTTTTATTGACCCATCCTGTTTTCAGGGATAATATTATTACAGGCAAATTTCTTGGGATTTCAATAGTTCTTGCTCTTGTGGTATTTTTGTCCTTGATATTAATTGCAGCCTCAGATTTTATTATTTCAGGAAAAGTTGCTTCATTTGATTCCCTTTTGCGCCTGCTAATTTTCGGGATATTTACTTTTCTTTATATTCTAGTTTTTACGTCGTTTGGGCTTTTCACTTCAGTCTGGTGTAAAACCGAAATTGAATCTCTCGCCCTTGGAGTCCTTGTCTGGATCAACATGTGTGTCGCCTTGGGACCTACAGTCATGACACTTGCGTCTATCGCTTCAGGTCAATCGCTATTTGATATGACAAAAGAATATGTTTCGACTACAGCTGCAATATACAATATCTCACCTTTACATCATTTTGCTGAAGTAACAGTTGGAAAACTGGATTTGAGTTTATGCGGGTTTCATGTCCAGACAGATGTTTATGGGTTTATGGATACCCAATATTCGATATCTTACCTTATTGGATACTACTGGCAAAACGCTATAATCTTGTTGATTCTTCCGTTTCTGTTTCTGGCAGCCGCATACATTGCATTCTTGAGAGATGATATTTAAGGAGGGAATAATGTGGAAAATATCTCCAATATCAAAGTCATAAGCGAAAAGGAGTTTGCTGACCATCTGAAAAGTCCTGTATTCCTTTCTTTTTCGGCAACTTTTACTCTGGTCATCCTTGCTTATTCGTGTTTACAAGGCATGGAAATCGAATATACTTTTAATAATTTTGGCAGTCCTGATTTGATGAGAGGGTTTGAAGGAGTAACAGAGGTAGTCGGCAGTTTTGCACCTATTATAGGAATAGTGTTGGGTTTTGATGCAATTGTCAAAGAGATAAAATCCAGCTCTATGAATGTTTTACTGACCCATCCCGTATTCAGGGATAATATAATTCTTGGAAAAATCCTGGGGTCAGGCTTGTGTATCTTGCTGGTGCTTTTCTTTTCAATCAATCTGGCAACCGGAGTCATGTTAATAATTTCAGGAGTTCCGGTTACGATGCAGCAAATCGCAAGAATTGAGATATTCGTGATTTTGACTTTCTTTTATGCCTTATTCTTCCTTGCAATTTCCATAATGATCTCGACAATAGCAAAGAAATCAAATAATTCTCTTATCTTCAACATTATTTTCTGGCTTGTAATAACAATATTAATGGCCGATCTATTCTTTACTGTAAGTCTTACTTTATCTGGAGATAGTCATTCAGCACAAGCTCAAACTCAGACCTTGAAGAATTTCTTACCTGATTATCATTTTACTGCAACTGCCGTGGGAATCAAAAGTACTGATACAGGAATGACTCTCGGAATCGGAGGTATTTTTGACACTCGCTATACACTTGGAGCCTGGGCATGGGAATTCTGGCCCAACCTGGCGTATCTTTTTGTGCTGCCCTTCGTTTTGCTTATAGGCTCAATACTCGCATTTTTGAAAAAGGATATAACATACTGAAGGAGAAAATTCAGAGTATGAACTACGAACCCGGATGCAGAGATAAAATCTATGGTTTCAAACACAAAGCAATATTATTCTGCTTCTTTGCCGTTTACAGCTGATTTCATAGCTTAATTTAAGGACGAGTCTGTTTTATAAAAGTCCCACAAAAAAGACAACGAACTTATTTAAAAGACAAAAAAGTCATTTTCATCACATCAAGCACTTATATCCCTCCTTAAAAAAGTCAAAAATGAAAGAATAAAAAGTGGTAGAGGAGCTATAATCAAGAATAGCATATTCGGCCAGAACTCACCAAACCATTGAATAAGAGTAAAGCGTGTATCAAAAATTCCCTTGATTACAGGTTCACTATTAACACCTCCCCAACTAAGATCAATATCTCCGACTGATACTTCGCTGTAATGATGGAGAGGTGAAACAGTTACCAACCTGGATGCCAGTTCTAAAGGGTCGGTTTGCCCGGTAACAATTGATGCAATTGCAATAATGATCGAACCTGAAACAATGCAGGTAGAAAGCCATATTATAACATTGTAGACCAGTGAATCTTCAGCGTCACTGGCCACGATGGATATTAGTATCGCAATTTCAGTGAAAATTAATACGTAAAAAAAATTGGAAATTATAAATACTGTAATTCTTATGAGTTCTGTTTCACTCACCGGGACGCCGGAGATCATAAGAATGGTTCCGACAGGAACTATTGTAGAGAAGATAATGACAGTTATAAGGACACCCATTATCCCGAGCATTTTGCCAGCTATTATGTTATCTCTGAAAACCGGATGGGTCAAAAGTACGTTCAGGGACCCGGATTTTTTCTCATTTGTAATCGTGTCAAACCCCAGCGCAATTCCGATCAGAGGTGAGAACCATCCGATTTGCCTGGTAACACCAGTAACACCATTGAAGCCGGACATTAATGTAAATTCAGATCCTTCGTGAACCCCCAGATGTACACTTCTCCACGAAAAAACAAAAATTATAAGGGTATAAGTAGCAATCAAAATCAAGAATAACGGACTTGACACAATATCAGCGAATTCCTTTTGTGCCATATGAAATATGTTTTTGGTGTTCAGACTCTTACTTTTTAATTTTGCGCTCATAGTCTTTCCCTCAGTTACTTATGTCCTGCTTCAAAAAAGACACAAAAGACATTATAAGCAAGATCAAGGACATTAACACTAAAATCAAAAAATCTACCCAGTATTCTTTTATCCACTGACCAAGCGTGTAATTTGTGTCAAATAATATGATAGCATCAGGATTGGCTCTTGAAAAGCCTCCCCATGTCATACATGGATAACCCATTATAAGTTCCGAATAGTAATGGACAGGTGTTAGTTTTTGAAGCTGCGAATTGACATCCAGCACTTTTTCATTGTTACCTAAATCAAAAACCGATTGGCCGGTAATAGTAGATGAAATCATCATACTTAACCCACCAAACACAACGCATAAGACCAGCCAGGCACATATTCCATTTACAAGAGAATTGATTGCATTTTTTGAAATAATTGAGGTGAATATCCCAACTAACAAAAAAGTAGACAAATAAAGGTAGGTCAGAACCGTGAAGACAAGGATTCTGTTCAGTTCGGCAAAAGATACTTGAGTACCGGAAACGAGCAATATAGTCCCTACTGACACTATTACAGAAATAAAAACCACAAGCACAAGAGTTATCATTGCACCCAGGATCTTACCTGTTATGATGTTGTCCCTGTACAATGGATGGGTCAAAAGAACATTTAAGGACGCAGATTTTTTCTCTTTGATTATGCTATCAAACCCGAGTGAAATTCCTAGCAATGGTAGAAATACTGCAATTATCTGGGTCACATCGACAAAACCCGTTTCAAATATATTGATACCTTTTATTGAATCACGGTAGCTAAAAGAAAACAGAATTATTGCAAAAACCGAAACAAGGGAAACAAATCTTGGGTTCCATAAGTTATCTGCAAACTCTTTCTGTGCAACCACCAGGACATTTTTAATATTCACTTCCATTCATATCCCCTGATTAACCTTATTATTTTTTGTTTATTGTATGGAAATAAAATAGTGCAGATATAAGCCCAAAACACGTTAAATATGCAGTAAATCCAGGAAGTTCTGCATCATTTGCATCTGAAGGAGACACAATTTCCGGGGAAACTTCATTATTAATTTCCTGTTCATCCGTATAACCTTTAACTGTGACTATCCGACTTGTAGTAGAGTAACCTTCTTTAACAGCCCTAATCTGAAACTCGCCTTCTTTGCTAAACCTGTGTACCAGAGATCCTTTTTCGTCTGTTGTTCCAACAGATTCATTCTCTGCAAAAATGGTTACACCGCCAATTTTTCCGGAACTTGACCTGACTGAAATATTAATATCAGATCCGCTTACAGGACTTCTTTCAATTTCTATGAACATTGGCAAGTCATATTCAGGCAATTCCAGAAGATAATCTTGAATAATATAATCCTTGTAGGAATTTCTCTCATCGGAAAAGGCTTCTTGAGAATATGTCCTGGCAATGAGATAACGTCCAGTTGGACTCCAGCTTATCTCTTCAATATAAGAAACTGGAAGTTGAATTGTCTTTAATTCTTTTGTGGACGCGTTGATTAAGGCTAATGTATTACTCTGAGTTTCATCTGCAACTCCAAGAACCAGATCCCCTTTGTTATTCCAAACATATCCGTTTTGGAATGTCTCCCAGTGTTTTTCTCCTGAGCCGCTGTTGGACATTAGAATGTACTCAGTGATACCTCGATCAGATAACCTATTGTATTTACCTGAAGAGTGAGTTATTTCGATAAATTCTCCTGAAGGGCTTAAAGATACAATAAAGTCACTGGAACTACTAAACAACCGGGTTTTTTTGTCCCCATTAGTAGACATAGAATAGAGGGTGTATATGCTTACAGTCTCATTTTTTGAGAGTTCCTGAAATATAATGTTATTGCTGTCAGGCAGCCATCCATAAACAATACCGTAATTAAGAGATGCTACCCGATTGGATTGTTTATTTTCTACATCAATAATGTGTATATCAGAAATTAGCTTGCCAGACTTTGCATTCCCTATTAATTCATATGTAGCAAGTTTGCTGCTATCAGGACTCCACGCAGACCTGTCAAAGCAGATATTATCTGCTGAATAAATTGTATTTACCTCATTGCTTGCAGGATCCAGGATGAAAAGATCTCCCCTTTCTGCAAATGCGACCTTTTTTCCATCAGGAGACCAGATAAAGTCGTTGTTATTAAATTTAGTTTTGTAATCCTTTACAGGAGTTTCTTCTGAAGCATTATTTCCCAGGTCCAGAATAAATACAGATGATTCCTTTTTTTCGTTAAAACCAGCATACAGCAGCTTGTCGCCTTTTGGAGACCATTCGTAAACAGGTCCCTCCGGCGAAATCTGTTTCTTTGTGAGTAAATCCAGACTTTCCGAATCAACAACATTAATAAAGTGATTTCCGCCAATAAAGTGAACATTACCACCCGAAGACTCCTGATAAATGAATGAATCTCCTGCAGGGTTCCATACTGGTATGGCTATTCCATTGTGCTCATTCCTCTGGCGAGTATAAGGTGTGTTCTCGGCCCAGGCTATTAGTTTTTCCCCTGATCCGTCTCCATTTACAACATATAGAGCCTGCACCTGGGCCACTGTTGTCTGGCTCTCCTGATTCTTCGTACAGACATCAATTAATACAAAAACAAGAACACGAGTTCCGGAAGTGTCCCAGTAAAAAAATAATATCGGACTTCCATTTATATCAAGGCGGCTTTTGTCCACGCGGCTTAAAGCATTTTTACCAATAGTCTGATTGAGATCGGATACTATTGAGGCATCCATTTGATCAGAGCTTATGTTATCTGCAGAAGATAAATTCACTGCAGGAACTATCAATACAAACATTAGCAATATATTCATAAGTCTGTATTTTCCATCCATTATTCCCACCAGGTATGAACAAAAAAAGTAAAAAAAGAAAAAATTTAATTTTTTTCTTTTAGTCATATCTCCCAACGATGAAGTCATACTTTGCGCCAGTATTACCTCTCATTTCAATTCGAGGCCATGCGTTAACTGATGCTTCACCCCAATGGTCATTGTAGTAAGGACTTTTACATACACGCGCTTTAATAATACTCGATGTTTTGTACTGCAACATTTCTCCCTTGTTATCGCGATAGAATATGTATCTTAAATCAATATACACATCTTCAAGACTGTCTACCTCAAACTTAAACCAGTCTCCAGTCGCAGAGCCTTTTGTATATTCTCCAAAATAACCGATATCCCCCACTGGGACGGTAATTGTGGATGCACCACTATAACTTGTTCCTCCAGAAGCCATGGCAGTCCCAATGCTTACCAGGAAAAGTGCAGCAAACAATAAACAACTTCTAAGTTTTCTTTTTATTGTCATTTCATTTTACCTCACGATATTGCTCCTGAGGCAAGAAGCAAACTTTAAAATAGCTTTAAAGTCATTTATTTCTCGCCTCTGGGCGTGCAGGCTTCAGAATTGCTCTCAAACTTTACTGAATCCTGCAGAACATTCCCATTTACTCAGTTTTAGAGATTTCTTTATAAGTTTTCCGGCCAAATTCTCTAACAATAAGCGATCAGGGAATCTTTACAGATATAAAATGAGCTAGAAAAAACAGTTAGAGAAATTGGCCGGAAGTTATATATGAAAGTTTAACACGAATTGCTTAAGGTCTACGCTTAGTAACCAGGTTTTACATTAGAAAAATCTATGTATTCTTTAATATGTTAAGTATTTCTACGGCAAATATAGATCCTATGAGCTCTTTCAGCCTTTAAATTTTGTTCCAGTAGCATCAAAGAACACATCTTCCAATGAGAGAGAGTTTTCTATAAGTTTGAAAACTTTGCCTCCACTTTCAACAATTAATCTGTTGATTTCTGGTTTGACATCTATTTCGGAGTTTACATAAATATCCAGAGTATGTTCAGCTTTCAATTCGGTTTTTACTACGAATTCCAGACTTTCAATTAAAGAAATCATATCAGATGAGAGATTGTAGACCCCAACCGTAATAACCCCATTTGACTCAAAGTGGCGGATTTTTTCAATTGCACTTTCAGCAATAAGCTTGCCTTTATCCAGAATTCCGACATGGGTACAGATTTCCTGTATTTCCAGAAGGTTATGGGATGAAAGAAATACCGTAATTCCCTTGTTATTGCATTCACGAAGAATTTGCCGGATTTGCCGGATTCCAACAGGATCGAGGCCGTTTGTGGGTTCATCAAGAATCAGTACTTTTGGATTATTCAAAAGAGCCTGTGCAATCCCCAGCCGTGTTTTCATACCATGGGAAAAATAGCCCACTTTTTTGAACATTTCATTGCCAAGCCCAACCTGGTCCAATAAAACCCTGGATTGTTCCATGCTTTCTTTTTTGCTCAGGCCTTTTAATCTACCGTAATAGACCATGTGGCTTAAAGCTGTCCGTTCATCGTAAAAACTAGAATCCTGAGGAACCAAACCCAAAATCTTTTTAACTTTTCTGGATTCGGAAGATAAATCCATACTATTAACAAAAATTTTCCCTTTCGTAGGCGTTGAAAGCCCTGCAAGTAATTTAATTGTAGTTGTTTTTCCGGCACCATTCTGGCCCAAAAAACCATAGATACTCCCTTTTTCTACATTCAGGGAAAGATTTTCCAGAACAAAGCGAGAACCGTATATTTTGTACAGGTTTTCAGTAGAAATAGCCGCAGTAATTATAAATCCCTCCTTTTAATGGCCAGCAAACTCATAGACAAAAAGACCAGTATGTACAGGAGCATTGAAAACAGGCTTTCAAAAACCGTGAAGTATCCAGCTCCAGCCGGGAAGCCTTTCATGAACTCCAGATTTTTAATCCCGTAAAAGAAGGGGGTGATATATTTCAGATAACTCTCATTACCCTGTAAAATGAAAAATATCAAAATCCCAAGAAAGACCACGGACATTGTAAATGAAATTTTATTGTTTGCAGACAATGTTGAGATGAATAAAAAAATACCTATGAAGCATCCCAGATAAAGGCTTGAGGAAATCCAGAATAAGATAACACTTTCGAACTGAAAGGCATTTCCTGCAGAATACTGATATATCAGGCATATAAGTGCAATTTCAAAGGAAACGGACGTAAACACCAAAAATAGAAAGAAAAATTTTCCTAAGATAAAAGATGATCTGTGGACCTTGGAGAGAATGTATCTTACTGATCCGATTTCGATTTCACTACTTACGATATCAAAAGAAGATATCATAGTCATAAGAGGTCCGATAAATAACACCACCTGATAAGAAATCAAAATATACGGGATGCCGCCGGAATTTGAAAAGAAAAGGAATAAGTAGCTAGTACTATAGTGCATTACCAGAAAACAAAGAAAGATAAAAATTCCGCCAAAAATCCATACATGTCTACTTTTTGAACCCCTAAAAGTTTCATCTTCCCCAATAATCCATATTTCAGAGAAATTCATAACCCTTCATCCTATTTGTTTCTGCTCAGGTTGGAAGCAACAAATGCTCCAAAGAACCCGATTGTCGAATAAAAAAAGATCATAATGACCGCAAAGCCGATGAGAACAAATAAAGATATGCTCCCATATTGTAACGCAAGCTTTCCATCGGAAGTAAACAAAAACAAAAAAATCCAGCCAATCAGGTTGTAAGTAAATATTGAAAAAAAAGCATATTTCTCCGAGCCTTTGCCTATAGTTTTGCCAATTAACGTACCTACAATTACCGCACTTATAATCCCTCCGTATCTCGGATCAAGCCCTAAAAATTCGAAAAAACCGAATAATAAAAGCCCAATCACTATCCCTATAAGCAATAAATTTCCGGTTTTCATACAATCACTTTTGAAAAAAATGCTGGTTTTGAACCCAGCAAAATGTATTCAATTTAAAGGTTTTTAGTATTCAGGTCATTCACTAATACATGACTGACATTCTCATGATAATATCCACACAGTTTTTGCCTGCGTTTCCATGCTAATAAAACAACAGGCCAACTCCAGTAACGCCTAAAATATGGGAAGAAGGAGCTATAAACTGCATTTTGATTTTTTTGGAGTAATATCAATCGACTAGTGAATTACCAGTATCCATATTGAATAAGAAAGCTTTTCGCGCTATTTGCCGCACTGACCAGTTTATTGTATACCCATGTTGCAAGAACTGAAGCCCAATACGCGGCCAGGTCTAATGATATGACCACTCCTTGTTTTAAATAATTACACCCTGTTACGATGTTATTATTTCTAAATGCACTGGCACCTTGAGACAGTTTATTTTGAGCCGTGCCAATTCTACTATCATCGACATACTGATCTAGCGTCCAAAGTGCTGCAGTCAATAAATCACAAGCATCTTCACCAAGCACTGAAATCGTTGATGTTAGTGTTATCTGACCATTGATATCAATGATCGTTTCGAATTTGGATCGTGTCCATGAGTTATTGATCAATTCCAAAAAAGCGAGTACAACTCCCGTATTTTAGATAAATTTAGAGAGTTTCTTATGCTTACGGTTTTCAACAACTCATGCCCATTACCCAATATACACTATAATGAAAACGACGAAAATCAGAAATATATTAATATAGATTCCTCCCCATAAGAAAACTCCTAACAAAATTCCGATAATAAAAGCACCCGAACTAGCTATCTTTAATGCATTCTCCATATCTTTCTTAAGTAAAGAAAGAGCTAATAAAAATATTCCAAGTCCAATTAGTATAAAAGGAATGTAATTAAACGACTCTACTATAAAACCTGCAATGCTAATTCCTATGAGAATCAAAGAAACAAATAAAAGGAGGAAAGGGAGGGACTTCCCTCCTTTGCTATTTATATTCACATCCATTCAATCACCATTCAAGTAGATCGCAACACCACTGAGATCCTGAACTGCAACAACATACTTTACTGAATCCTGCAGAACATTCCCACTTACTCAGTTTTAGAGACTCTTTTATAAATTTTCCGGCCAATCTCTCTAACTGTTAGAGATCAGGGAATCTTTACAGATCTAAAATGAGCTAGAAAAAACAGTTAGAGAATTTGGCCGGAAGTTATATATAGGGAAGTTAAACACGAATTGCTTAAGGTCTACACTTAGTAACCAGTTTTTACATTAAAGGTTATTTTATCCATATTTTTCAATCAAATTTTCATAAGAACGGTTTATTATATAAATGATGCCTTTTCCTTTTCTTTTTTCATTTATGAGTCCTGCCTCTTTAAGTGTTCTCACATGCCAGCTAATAGTAGATCTGGAAACTCCGATTTTATGTGCAAGAGTTGAGTTTGTATTACAAATCCCATTTTGTACTTCTGAAATTATTCTTTGACTTGTTACGTTTTGAAGGGCAGTAATAATTTTTCGTTTTTCATCATCATAAGTGGAGTTATTTTCGAAATACCTGATCTTTCCACTGTCTTTATGGACTTCAATTTTGTTCTGAGCTTTCAGAATGGTTATATGATGCCTTACTCTTCCTCTGCTGAAACCTGTTTTTTCTACAATTTCACCAATGCATGCTCCCGGTTTGGTCTTGATATATGTATAGATACTAGACCTATTAGTATTACCTAGTACGTTTTCTTTATTTACAATTTTAAATCCCAGTATTGCAAAAATGGGATTTATAAAGTATAGAACGACGTCGAATATTGATAAAATTTGCATTGCAGCCAGCCAGAGCAAAAACTGCCAGTAGGGTATTACAGTATCCTCAAGTTTTACGACCTTTTCTCCATTAACTGAAACTCCGACTTGGTCACCTGGAACCGGTTCTACAATATATTCCGTAGCTTCGACCTGGCGACCTGGGGCAGGAAATATGATATATTCTGTAGCTCCGGCTACCAATATTGAAAATGAAAAGAAAAAACAAAGTAGACAGAGTCTCCTGTAATTAATGCATTGCAACAATGAATGTGTGGTCTTTGGTTCCATTAACTGATTCTCCGTAGACATTGAACTTCCAGGTTCCCTGCTGGACTTATCCCTGGGAGGTATATATTGAGATTGCCATTTGTACTTCCGTAAGAACTATCACGGTAAGTTCCGATTTTATTTCCTGAGAGGCAGCTTTCCAGCCTTTGCTACGGATCTGCACTCATAAACTTTCTGATCTTTTTGACGTTAAAGACTTTTGCAGGAACCCTGCCATTCATGTGCGGATTTCAATCAGATCGAGGTGCATGCCTTCTCGGATTTGCTACAATATTCTTGATATCTTCTTACAAGGATCCTAGTGTCGTGTCTGTCATCAAGGATTATATGACTTTGAATCGTTGTAATCAATTATATACGATATCTTAACGCTGACGCGACACTAGTAACTTACGACCTTCCTGATAGCTTATAATGGCCCTGATAGTTTTTTTCTACAGAATTACAGGCTTCCGGAAGCAAACAGGAAAGTAAGTATATGGAAAACAACGGCCAGGCCTACTGGAATACAAACAGTAATAGCTGCGTTCTTATATGACATGTCTCGTGCATGCAAGACTGCAAATATCCAGATGTAGCCGGACAGTAAGAGACATAAAATTCCAATTATTTGTGATGCATAAAACAGGGGGTTATTTGAGAACATCTGCTCTACGCCCTGACCCATAAACATTGAGCCCTGTGATGATAAATCGGTTGAAGATAACATGATATACGTTACAACGAGACTTACCAAACTGCTGAATACCTGTGGTACAAATCCATAACCTGTAAATTCTAACGTTCTCTTGAAAGAACCATTCGATTTAAACACATAGGATATTGAATAAAAGATCCCAGCCAGTATAACCCAGGGTAAAAAAGATCCAATAAAACCTCCTATGGCAATACTACCAATGACAGTGGTTGACATTGCTGAAGCAGGCATAGATGAATCCATACCTGAAAAAAACGAATCTAGAAGGTTTTTCATAGTCAGAATAGTTGAAATTACTGATAGCACAGCGATTAAAAGTATTATCAATAGAGGATACTTAAAACTGATTTCATTCATGAGTTTTTCCTTGAAAAATGAATTTGGATCAAACAACAGTTTATTCAGGTTAAAATCATCCATATTTTTCACACCATTGCATATTATATGTAATAGTTATCAAATGATTAATAAATATTATTATATGTTAATCAGTTTTTTAGATTTTACTTCTTATTTTGTTTTTTATCTTACGATTTAAATCATAACCCACAATCCAAAAAATATGAGCACAAGTCCACTGATTTTTTTCAGATACACTTTATATGAACGGATCTGTTTAGATAAAGCATAGCCCCCTATCAAACCAACCCCAATAAAAGGAGTTAATACTCCTCCACTGAAAGCAAGCAATAGAGACAGATCATTAACAGTCCCGTTTGTAATAGTTTTGTTGAGAAGTACAAGGAGCATTGGAGCAGTGCAGGGAACTTTTACAAACGAAAATTGCGAGTTCTTTTAACATTTCATGATCCCTCTTTTATTAATTTCTGTCAATTAAATTTTATTAATTATAGGACTTACGCAGTTGGGGAGTAAAATCAGGCACATACGGGCTCATCAACTTTAGTCTGATTTATACGGTAAAGTCTGTTCCGCTTATGGTTTTAGTTCAACTGCGTAAATCATAAATTATTTAATAAAGTATGCATGTGACTGCTTATACTTGTGGCATATATTCGAAATAAGATCCTAGAAATGTTGATACAAAAATCAGAACAATAAGCCCATTTTTTATCCATTTTTTCATCGCTGAACTGTATGTAGGAGGAAATGAAAGATATTTCATAATTATGAAGGGAATTGAAAATCCTGCACCTATAGAAAACAAAAACGAAGAAAGTACATGCGCAAAATAGGTGTAATGTGGGTAATAAGACATTATTGTTATACGAGTAACTAACGAAGCTACGTAGAAAATAAAAATAATAAGGATGGGGTTTAACATAGCCCCACCTCTTGACAAATTTCACTCGTTGCCCAATTACATGCTTCGTGTGCTACAATCATCATGAAAAGCCCGCTGATTATTCTAACTTTGTCATTTAACCTCAATTTATTCCACCTCTTTATTTTTATTCAAGAGGCAAGAAACAAACTTTAAAATAGCTTTAAAGTGATTTATTTCTCGCCTACGTGAGTGAAGGGTTCAAAATTACTCTCAAGCTTTACTGATCCTGCAGAACATTTCCTTATACTTGGTTTTAGAGTACCCTTTATATGTTTTCCGGCCAATCTCTCTAACTGTTAGAGATCAGGGAATCTTTACAGATATAAAATGAGCTAGAAAAAACAGTTAGAGAAATTGGCCGGAAGTTATATATATGAAAGTTTAACACGAATTTCTTAAGGTCTACACTTAGTAACCAGGTTTTTCATTAGAAAAATCTATATATTCTTTAAGATGTTGAATATTTCTACGGCAAATATAGATCCTATGAGCTCTTTCAGCCTTAAAATTTTGTTATTAAT
>JASGVX010000094.1 GCA_030054735.1 Methanobacteriota archaeon
GTATCAATACTCATAGATATAAATGAAGAATGGATTACAGGAAATAAGTATTTAATAATGGAACAATAATCAAAAAACAAGAGGAAAAGGGTATAGAGAATTTTACAGAAAATTAGGCACACTGCCATCACAGAGACCTACAAAGATGAAAAAACTAAAATTTCCTCATCAATTCGAGAACATATGGGTATTCTAGTTGTTACAATACTTCTGTATGCCGCTTACCTTTACGCTTCTTTAGTTTACAACATAGATCAAATATTCTGGATATTGGTTATACTATTTACTGGAAGCACACTATCTAAAATAATATATGGTGAGAGAAAAGCAAATCAAAAAGATCCTGTGAGATTGCTGGTTTTCTACGTAATCGCATGTGCTTTCATTTTTGTACGCTACCTTGTACTTGATTATCCCATTCTTCCTATTTTGAAAGGAAGTATAATTCTTGGAATATTACTGATATTTTTTGTTTTAGGAATAAAATGGTCGCAGTCTAAACAGAACTCAGATAATTAGGTTTCCTGTCATTAGCATACACAGGTTTGTGAAACAAAAAGAATACTTGTTGGGGATTTTATGAAAAGTAGTTCTCATACAATTAGTTTACTAGCCGTAATTTATTTATCTCTTATTTTTATACCGGTGGTCTGTGCAGAACCAGCCACGATCCAGTATTTCCATCAAAAAGGTTGTCATGATTGTGAAATAACTTCATGCTAAATAAATATAAATTTGCCATTTCAAGGGATTGCATGCCAAAAATACTAAAAATTAGTTTGTTCTTAATTCTACTAATTTCAAATATATCTACAGGCTTTGCAGATTCATCTGAAAATTTCAGTGTGAGCGTTGAGGAAATCATACCCATATCACAAATGATGGATCCCTATTTTGATAGCCTTGTAGAATCTTCCGGAATAAACGTCAACGAACAACCATTGTTTCATGGCTCATGGAGTCCGGACAGCAGTAGATTGGTGATAGATGCATTTGTCCAACCTATGACAGGAACCGGAATTTACGCAGTGTACATACTGAATGCAGATGGAAGTGGCATCAGGGAACTTGCATCAACCCCAAACAATACGAGAGAAAGAAATTTAAGAATAAGAGGAGTATACCGTTTAGGAGGAAATCCCTGTTTCTGGAGCCAATGGAGTCTGGATGGAAGTAGGATCGGAATCTTTTCAAATATTTTCACGATAAGAGACTTTTATGTAATTGCAGACCCAGATAAAACACTAATCAAGACAGCAGGTAAATGTAATTATACAACAGTTGACGAAATCAGGAATAATATTCTGGACATTGAATGGCAAGAAAATTTCATGTGGAATCCAGAGGGGACAAAGTCCCTCATCCTGATGTACCAGAAACCTCTAAAAGACCAGTTATATTTACTTGACCCGAATGGCTATGTAACCCAGCAACTTACAGATACATCTAATGCCGTAGGGTTTGCATCTTGGAGTAATGACGGTAAAAAAATTGCATATAGTGTTTTTTCAGTGAACAAGGGTGGCATTCAGTCTGAAAATGAAACTGGTCTCTGGATAATAAACGAAAATGGAACTGAGAATAAAAAACTTGTAAATTACGGAGGATTGGTTGCATGGAGTCCTGACGACTGCAGAGTATTCTATTTTGACGAAAATTTCAGTCTCTGTTCAATTAAGGTCGATGGGACGGATAGGTTTCAGCTTTCAACAGAATCTTTTGTCAGAAAAGAAGATAGTTTTAGTTTCAGCCCGGATGGAAAAAGCCTGATTTTCAATACTGTAAACGCTAACGGAGTCACTATATTTCTGGCAGACTCGACAGGAAAAAATGTAAAAGTGCTTCAAGAGTTTCCAGGGTATCTTTTTTTCAAACCTGACTGGAGCCCAAAAGGAGATAAAATAGCTTTTACACAGGACAATGACCTTTATACAATAAATCCCGACGGAAACGAGAAAAACCTTATTGCGTCTACAATAACGGACTACGAATGGCATCCTTCAGGAGATTTCATTAGTTTTGTTTCATCAGGTTCTGTTTTTGCTGCAAGCCCTGATGGATCAACGAAAATACAACTCACTGAAGATGGTGACGATTATAGGTTTCTGGAAGATAAATATCTGAGCGGCTGGAGTCCTGACGGAAGCAGACTGCTCGTTAGCAATGAGCCCACAGATTTATCCATAATAAAACTCAAAGGATACGAAGACCCTCTCTCAATTGATTTCCTGACGCCTGTAGAAGAAGAAAACTGCGAACTAAGAGTTCGATGCATGTCGGAACCTATTGCAGATGCCCTGCTGACCCTCGATGAACAAGAAATTGGTTTTACAAATATTTCAGGCTTTCTGAATTACAGCTGTCCCGATGAGGGACGACATGTAATAAATGCCAGCAAAACAGGATATAGATCTGCAAGTAAAGTTCTTGTCGTGAAAGAATCCTCTTCCGCATCTCAGCTAACATCTGCAGATTTGGAGTTGTCTTCTGATGCTGAAAATGAAGACAATTCAAAGTCTGAATACGAGCTTCCGGGATTCAGAGGAACTACTTTAATCTTGCTCCTTCTTTTTTTCATCAGAAGGAGGAGCTCTGCATGAAGGCATACATAGGAAATATAGGAGTGATCGCTCAAAAAGAATTTTCAGATCACCTGTACAGCCCTGTTTTCAAGATGCTTCTTGGGATCTTCACGTTGATTCTTCTTTCAATGAGTATTTGGTAGTGTCCCTGAGTTATTGATCATTTCTGAAAAAGCAAGTACACATGCGTATTTAAGAATATTGAATGATTCTAGCACTTTCGGTTTTTAATGATTCAGATCCAGGACATAAAATTTACTTTTCCATTTTTTAAGACATGAGAACAGATGAAGAATAATAACTTTTACATTTAAAGGGATTATATGCCAAAAATACTGAAAATAAGCTTACTCATAATCCTGCTCATTTCAAGCATATCCACAGGTTTTGCAGCTTCATCTGAAAATCTTAGTGTGGACGTTGAAGAAATTATACCCATATCACAAATAGTGAAACCTTATTTTGACAAACTTGTGGTATCCTCAGGAACCAATCTAAAAGAACAACCTGTAATTGGAGGTTTATGGAGTCCAGACGGCAGTAGATTGAAAGTAGGAGAATCAATCAACCCTCAGAGAGGGGTCACCCTTCATGCAGCATATATAATGAATGCAGATGGAAGCGGAATTCGAGAACTTGCATCAACTCCAAACAATACGAATGAAGAATCTCTGACTCTGGGTATGACATCCTGGAGTCCGGACGGGAATCGAATTGGAATCTATACTTTTATTCCTGATGTAAGGTACTTTTACGTGCTTGCAGACCCAGATAAAACACTAATCAAAACAGCAGGTAAATGTAATTATACAACAGTTGATGAAATAAAGGAAAATTTTCTGGACATCGAATGGCAACGTGATTTCATCTGGAATCCAGATGGCACAAAAGCCCTCATATTGATGGATAAGAACCCACTGAGGTCTCAATTATATATACTTGATCCAAACGGATTTGTACTTCAACAACTTACAGATACGCCCAATATAGTAACCTTTGCTTTGTGGGGTCATGACGGCAAAAAAATAGCATATACTGTTTATGACCTGTCTAAAAAAGAACACAGTCTCTGGATTATAAACGAAAACGGAACTGAGAATAAAAGACTGGATGACGGAATTGTGATTGCATGGTGTCCTGATGACAGAAGAGTATTCTATGTTGACGAAAATTTCAGTCTCTATTCAATCAAGGTCGATGGAACGGATAGATTCCAACTTTCAACAGAATATTTTTCCAGAAATGAAGATGTTTTTAGTTTTAGCCCTGATGGAAAAAACCTGATATTCAGTAGCGTAAACGATGGCGTAGTCACTATATTTTTCGCAAATTCGGAAGGAAAAAATGTCAAACTGCTTGAAGAATTTCCAGGATATCTTTTTTTCAAACCTGACTGGAGCCCAAAAGGAGATAAAATAGCTTTTGCACAGGCCGATAACCTTTATACAATAAATCCTGACGGAAATGGAAAAAACCTTGTTGCATCCAATATAACGGACTATGAATGGCATCCTTCAGGAGATTACATCAGTTTTGCTTCATCAGGTTCTATTTTTGTTGCAAGCCCTGATGGATCAACAAAAATAAAGCTTTCTGAAAAAGGTAGGTTTCTTGAAGGCTGGAGTCCTGACGGCAGCAGACTGCTCGTCCGAAATGAGTTCACAGATTTATCCATAATAAAACTCGCAGGGTACAAAGATCCTCTCTCAATTGATTTCCTCACTTTAGGAGAGAACTGCAAGCTAAGAGTTCGCTGCATGTCAGAGCCTGTTGCAGGTGCCCTGCTGACCCTTGATGAGCAAGAAATTGGTTTTACCAACAGCTCAGGCTTTCTGAATTACAGCTGTCCTGCTGAAGGAAAATATGTGATAAATGCCAGCAAAGCAGGATACAGGTCCGCAAGTAAAGCTTTTATCGTGCAAGAGAACTCCTCAGAGTCTCCGGTTAGGTCCGCAGTTTCTGAGCCATCCTCTGATTCCGGAAAAGAGAAGGTCCCCAGATCTGAAACCCAAACCCCGGGGTTCAGGGGAATTAGCGTAGTTTTATTCATGGCTTTTCTCATTTTCAGGAGGAGTTATCTGTGAGGGCAGATTTGAGAAATATCGGAGTTATTGCTCAGAAGGAATTCGCAGATTACCTCTACAGCCCTAGTTTCAGGGCGCTTCTTGGAATTTTCATATTAATTATTTTTTCAATGAGTATAGTGTCTGTGGAAAGTGGGCACGAAATCTTTAAATCTGGCTTTCTTGATGTTGCTCAGGCAATAACTCTATTTCTTCCTGTTCTCGGATTTGCTCTTGGTTTTGATTCGGTCGTAAGGGAAAAGAATTCGAAATCATTGAATACATTACTGACACATCCCGTTTTTCGGGATAAGATAATAAGTGGAAAAATTATTGGGGGTCTCGGTGCTCTCATCCTGGTTGTTTTTATTTCGGTCGTCTCTTCTATAGGTACATTCCTTATTTTTACAGGAATAGAAATTGGCCTTTCTGAACTGAACCGAATCCTTATCTTTTCTTTTCTCACTTTTTTATACCTTTCAGGTTTTTTTGCCTTAAGTCTGTTGATTTCAATTATTTCAAAGAGTTCGGAAAGCTCTTTCATCTCCGGGCTTGTAGTGTGGATAAACCTGATCTTGATATTCGGAGCTATAGTTACCGTTTCCTCATCTATCATAACCGGGGAATCAATAGTCAACCTTGGGCATAATGAGAAAGCTCTGTCGATGAGCAAAGATTTTCAAAAACTTTCTCCCGCAAGTTATTATGCTGAAGCTGTAACTGGAGTCCGTGTAAGTTATGGAAGTTTTGGGATATCTTCTGGTAAGGAAACAAGAGGAATTTTTGATTCTAGAGTCGGGATTGGAACATGGTTTGCAGATTACTGGACAAATTTGGTGGTACTGACAGTCATACCTGTAATGATGTTTATACTTTCCTATATAGTGTTTCTCAGAAGAGATATAGGAGGGGAAAAAGGATGAGTTGTGATTTTGAAAAAGCTCTGATAATTGCTAAAAAAGAATTAGCAGATAAACTTTGGAGCCCTATTTTTTTATCTTTACTCGGAACTTTTGTACTGGCAGTGTTTGCAGTCACCTATAGAGAAATTCTTTTAATAGAACAATCTAGTCAAATAGGAAAAATTCCTCCATCAGCAGTCCTTGAAGGTTTTTACAGTACTTCATTGATGATGGCCTGGTTCAGTCCACTTATAGGTATTGCTTTAAGCTTTGATAGTTTAATAACGGAAAGAAAAACTGCATCCCTTGACGTTTTGTTAACGCATCCCGTATTCAGGGACACGGTAATTCTTGGAAAAATGCTTGGAGCCGTACTTCTTCTTCTGGTAGTAATGCTGGCCTCAAGTGGATTTTCCCTGGGAACAATCATTCTTCTTCTGGGTGCAAAAGTAAGTGCAATGGAGTTAAGCCGAATTGCAATTTGGTTTGTCCTTACTTTCCTTTATTCCCTGGTCTTTCTTGGTATCGGGCTTGTTTGCTCTATCTATGTTCGAGAAGCTACGGATTCACTTGTTTATAATATTGTTATCTGGTTAGCTCTTTGTATTATGTTTACCTGGATACTCACTTTTATACGTTATTCTCTTGAACCCATAGTAAGTGCTGGGTTTGAAATTACCAGCAGTCTTTCTGCTTTGTCCCCTATGCACCATTATGCAGAACTGAGCACTGGAAAGATAGGTCTTGGGTGGGGAGCGGGAGGAGGGGGATATGGAAGAGAAAATATGGATGGTATTCTGGATATCCGTTTTCCTCTGACCCACTGGCTAAAAGAATTCTGGACAAACCTTGTAGTCCTGTCCATAGCTCCTCTAATCCTTCTGATAGTTGCATATCTGAAATTTTTGAGGGAGGATATAAGTGCTTGATGTGAGGAAAATGACTTTTTTGTCTTTTAAATAAGTTCGTTGTCTTTTATGTGGAGCTCTCACAAAACAGACTCATCCTTAAATTAAACTATGAAATCTGCTGTAAACGTCAAAGAAGCAGAAAAATATTGCTTTGTGTTTGAAACCATAGATTTTATCTCTGCATCCGGGTTCGTAGTTCATACTCTGAATTTTCTCCTTCAGTATGTTATATCCTTCTTCAAAAATGCGAGTATTGAACCTATAAGCAAAATGAAGGGCAGCACAAAAAGATACGCCAGGTTGGGCCAGAACTGCACTGCCCAGGCTCCAAGTGTATAGCGTGTGTCAAATATTCCCCCGATTCCGAGAGTCATTCCAGTATCAGTACTTTTTACTCCCACGGCAGTTGCAGTAAAATGATAATCAGGTAAGAAGTTCTTTAATGCCTGAGTCTGGCCACTTGCTGTATTGAAATCTTCAGAAAAGGCATAACTTACAGTAAATATTAGCCTGGTAAGCAATACTGTTATGATAAGCCAGAAAATAAGATTAAAGATAAGGGAATCATTTGATTTTTTTGATATTGTTGAGATCATAATAGATATTGCAAGGAAGATTAAAGCATAGAAAAAAGTCAAAATCACAAATATCTCAATTCTTGTGATTTGCTGCATAGTGACCGGGACACCTGAAGCCATGAGCATGACTCCGGTTGCCAGATTTATGGAAAAGAAGAGCACCAGCAAGATACACAAGCCTGATCCAAGGATTTTACCGAGAATTATATTATCTCTAAATACAGGATGGGTCAGTAAAACATTCATAGAGCTGGATTTTATTTCTTTGACAACTGCATCAAAACCCAGTACAATACCCATAACTGGAGCAAAAAGGCTGACAACATCTGCGACTCCTTTAAATCCTCTCATCAAATCAGGACTGCTAAAAACATTCAAAATATATTCAACTTCTGTCCCCTGTACATACGACCAGGCAAGGACAACTATCATGAAAGCGGTCGTAAATAAAAGGAATACAGGACTTTTCAGATGGTCAGCAAACTCTTTTTGAGCTATTACTTTGACATTTGAGATATTTTCCACGTTATTTCCTCCTTAAATATCATCTCTCAAAAATGAAATGTATGAGGCTGCCAGAAACAGAAGCGGAAGAATTAGTAAAATTATCACGTTTTGCCAGTAATATCCAAGCAGGTAAGATAGTGAATATCCAGTATCCAGAAATCCATGTACGTCCTTCTGAACATTAAATCCGCCATAATAACTCAAATCCTGGACTCCAATGCTTACCTCAGCAAAATGATGCAAAGGCGAGATATTGTAAAATAAGGCTGCTGTCGAAGCAAATTCTTTTGTCATATCAAACAGGGTTTGACCTGACGCGAAAGATGCCAGCATTATTATAGTGGGTCCAAGGGCGAAACACATATTGATCCAGACAAAAACCCCAAAGGTAAGGGATTCAATTTCCGTTTTACACCAGACTGAAGTAAAAAGCCCAAATGCGGCAAAAAGTAAAAGATAAAGAAAGGTAAATATCCCGAAAATAAAGAGCCGCAAGAGGATATCAAGTTCAGCAACTTTTCCTGAAATAATAAAGTCTGAGGCTGCAATTATTATGAGGGATAAAAATACTACAAGAGCAAGAGTTATTGAAATCCCCAGAAATTTGCCTGTAATAATATTATCCCTGAAAACCGGTTGTGTCAATAAAACATTGAGGCTTTTGCTATTTTTTTCTTTAATTATCCCGTCATACCCAAGGGCTATACCTATTAAAGGAAAAAATACTGCGATTACCTGGACAACGTCAGCAAAATTATTTCCACCTGCACGATTTTGCAAATATGCAAATATAACGCCTGTAAAGATGGCTAGCAGTATAATAAAACTCGGTTCATACAATTTGTCCGAAAATTCTTTTTGTGCTATTGTTAAGACGCTGTCTTTATTCATCATCATAACTCCTTGCTTTTATGCAGCAGCCAGACCCCCATTATGCAGGTAAATAGTTGTAAAAACATAAAGGAAGGAGATTGATTGCTTGTTTCTTTGTGTTCAGTAGCCTGTGATGCGTTTTTGGAATCTGGTTCCTTGATCTGAACTTTATTGATGTTAGAAGATTCTTCGCTTCCGACTATTTTCTTTACAGGCGTATTTTTCCAGGTATAAGAGGAATTCAGGGTGTTCAATTCAAGCAAAAAGTTCTCACCCTTGTCCCAGTTATTGTCTGAAGAAAAATGTATAGATCCGAGGGTGAATTGTTTTCCATCGGGACTCCACTCTCTTAATAGATCATGTCTACCTTTTATTGTAGGCGTTATCTGAGTTAGATTAGAACCATCCGAATTAACAATGAATAAAGGAGCTGCAATGTTTTGCCATTTCGAAGTTTCTGGTTCATATTCAATAAGTTCTCCAGTATCAGGATTAAGGGCAGATGTAAAAGATATGAGATCTCCAGAAGGGCTTATAGTATATTTATTAGCTTTGTTGATCGGACTCCCGAAAAAATACCAGAAAAAAGAAGATGTAAGTCCGAAATCAGTTATATATGTAAGGTTGGTTCCGTCAATATCTATCGAATAGAGTTTGTTTTTATTTTCCACAAAGAATATTTTATCCCCTTCCGGAGACCATTGTGGTTCACTGGCATTTCCCTCATATAAAAGGCGTTTGTCGTTTTCTTCTCCCTTTATGATATAAAGATTCCCATTCAGACTTAGCAGCAGAAGAGAACCTTTTGGCTGCCAGAATTCTTTTATCAAAAGACTTTCATCTGTGTTACTGTAATAAGAAATATTTCCTTTTAATCCCGAACCATCGATATTAGAGATATAAGTATTATAAGTCTCGAAGTCATAGTTTCCTGGTAACCCTGATATGAACATAATTTTTTTCCCGTCAGGACTGAGCGAAAAAACGCGGTATTCTTCTTTTTCATTCTCTGGCTGGAATTTCTGAATCAAATTACCATTTTCATCAATAAGATCTACAGTCCCTTCATCGCTAAGAACTAAGATTTTATCCGAATCGTAATAATCAGGCTGTGGATTCTTACCTGAATTAATTATATGAGCATTTGTCCCGTTTTCATTTGCAACATATACTACAACAGTAGAAGTTCTTCCTGGTTTTTCCCATTCAAACACTATTTTGTCAGAATCGAAATTCCAGTTAAGATATCTCTGAAAACCAATATTCCCAATGTTTTCCATGATGGTCGAAAGGTCTGTATAATTGGTTCCAACACATTTCAAATCCGTACCGTCTGGATTGCAAATGATAAAGCAATTACCACCAGAGTATCTATTAAGCCTTGAAACTGTAAAGTATATTTTATCTCCATCGGGAGTCCATTTTGCTTCCAAGATGCCCAGGGTGTTTGACTCTTCAATCCCATAGTCGATCTCCCCAAATGAGTGGGAATTCATATCTAACAGGTAATGTTTTACGATGTAAGAAGGACAACCCTTGGAATAGGTTATCAGTAAACCTTGCCCATCAGGACTCCAGTCTGTTGAGATTGCTGTGAATTCTTCATTTATTTGGAGAAGTTTGTCAATTGATGTAAGATTATAATCTATATATCCGGGTTCCGTGTCTGCAAATGCTACATTTACTGTAATCGAAAATGCAACTATAAAATATATGTATTTTAACATTTTAATCCAATCCTAAATTTTGAAAACTGGCTTCAAAAGTTGAAAAAATAAAAGTTGAAAAATAACTCATTCTGGTATTTACACCAGAATAGAAACGATCCTTACACTTATGTCATTTTAATCAAAAGCTGCCTCCTTGGAAATGTCCCTCTTCAGTACGTTATGTCCTTTTTCAAAAATGCGAGTATTGAGCCTATAAGCAAAATGAAGGGTAGCACAAAAAGATATGCCAGATTGGGCCAGAATTCCCATGCCCAGGCCCCAAGTGTATAGCGAGTGTCAAATATTCCTCCGATTCCATAAGGAATCCCTGTATCAGCATTCTTGCCTCCTACAGCGGCCACAGTATAATGATAATCAGGTAAGAAGTTCTTG
This sequence comes from Methanobacteriota archaeon, assembly GCA_030054735.1. GTDB lineage: Archaea > Halobacteriota > Methanosarcinia > Methanosarcinales > Methanosarcinaceae > Methanosarcina. The sequence continues at coordinate 10,519 of JASGVX010000094.1, forward strand.
ACGGCCTGAGTCTGATCATTTGCTGAATGCAGGTCTTCAGAAAAGGCATAACTTATAGTAAAGATTAGATCGGCAAGTAATACTGTTATGGCAAGCCAAAAAATAAGATTGAATATCAGAGAATTATTTGATTTTTTTGCTATTGTAGAGATCATTATAGAGATTGCAAGAAAGATTAAAGCGTAGAAAAAAGTCAAAAGTACAAACGCCTCAATTCTTATGATTTGCTGCATCGTGACAGGAAGACCAGAAGCCATGAGCATGACTCCAGTTGCCAGATTGATGGAAAAGAAGAGCACTAACAAGATACATGAACCTGAACCCAGGATTTTGCCAAGGATTATGTTGTCCCTGAATACAGGATGTCCCAGCAAAACATTCATAGAACTGGATTTTATTTCTCTGACAATAGCATCAAAACCCAGTACTATACCAATAACTGGTGCAAAACGGCCGACTACCTCTGCCACTCCTTCAAATCCTCTCATTAAATCAGAACTACCCATAACATTTACAGTATATTCAACTTCTGTCCCCTGTACATACGACCATGCGAGGACAACCAGCGTGAAAGTTGCCGTAAATGAAAGAAATACAGGACTTTTTAGATGGTCAGCAAACTCCTTTTCGGCTATGATTTTAACATTGGAGATATTTTCCACATTAATCTCTCCTTAAATATCATCTCTTAAGAATGAAATGTATGCGGCTGCCAGAAACAGAAATGGGAGAATGAACAAAATTATTATGTTCTGCCAGTAGTATCCAATCAGGTAAGATATTGAATACTGAGTATCCAGAAACCCATGTACGTCAGGCTGAACACCAAATCCTCCATAACTTAAATCCAGGACTCCAATTGTTACCTCAGCAAAATGATGTATAGGTGATATATTATAAAATGAGGAGGCTGTCGAAGCAAATTCTTTTGTCATATCAAATAGTGTTTGGCCTGATGCGAAAGATGCCAGCATTATGATAGTAGGCCCGAGGGCAAAACACATATTAATCCATACAAGGACCCCAAAGGTAAGTGACTCAATTTCTGTTTTACACCAGACTGAAGTAAAAAGCCCAAAGGCTGTAAAAGTTAATAAATAAAAAAAAGTAAATATTCCAAAAATTAGTAGACGCAGGAGGGAATCAAATTCAGCAATTTTTCCGGAAACAAGGAAATCAGAAGCTGCAATTATCATGAGGGATAAAAATACTACCAGAGCAAGAACTATTGAAATTCCCAGAAATTTGCCTGTAATAATATTATCTCTGAAAACAGGATGGGTCAATAAAACATTGAGGCTTTTACTATTTTTTTCTTTAATTATCCCGTCATAACCAAGAGCTATGCCTATCAATGGGAAAAACGCTGCGATCACCTGGACAACGTACCCAAAATTATCTCCGCCTCCACGGCTTTGCAGATATGTAAACATAGTGCCCGTAAAGATGGCAAACAGTATAATAAAACTGGGCTCATACAATTTGTCCGAGAATTCTTTTTGCGCCAGTATTAAAACGCTGTCTTTGTTCACAATATCATATCTCCCTGCTTTTATGCAGCAACCAGGTTCCCATTATACAGATAAAAAGCTGTAAAAACAAGAAGGAAGGAGATTGATTGCTTGTTTCTTTATGTTCAGAAACCTGTGATGTGTTCGTAGAGTTAGATGCATTGCTTTGGACTTTATCAATTGTATTGGATTCTTCAGTCCCGATAATTTCCTTTATAGGCATATTCTTCCAGGTAGAAGAGGAGTTCATTGCGTTCAATTCAACTAAAGAGCTACCTAGATAACTCAAATCATTACTTCTAGAAAATAGAACAGATTCTATTGTGAATTTTTTTTTATTCAGGTTCCATTTTCCAAATATATCATATTTGCCTTTTATTGTAGGGGTTACCTGAGTGAAGTTTGAACCATCCAAATTAATAATAAATAAAGGAGCGGAAACACTTTGACGTGTTGATGGATCAGGTTCATTTTCAATAATTTTCCAAGTAGCTGGGTCAAGGGCAGACGTAAAGGCTATGATGTCTCCAGAAGGACTTATCGAAAACTGTTTGACTTCGTTGAAATAATTCCAGAAATAAGAGGATGTAAGTCCGAAATTAGTAATAAAGGAAAGATTGGTTCCGTCAACATCGATTGAATACAATTTATTTTCATTTTCAACAAGCAGTATTTTCTTCCCATCAGGGAACCACTGGGGCTTGCTAGCATTGCTTTCATGCAAAAGTCGCTTATTATTTTCGTCTCCTTCTATAACATATAGACTCTCATTCTGATTTACTAGTAAAAGAGAACCATTTGGCTGCCATGTACCAGCTATGGATTCTGTTAAGAGAGAACCATCAATATCAGAGATGTACTTTTTTAAGTTTGAACCGTCAGTGTTAGATATATAAGTCTGGAAAATACCATTGCCAGCTGTTGAAGTAAATATTATTTTTTCTTTGTCAGGGCTGAGTGAAAAACGTACGTATTTCTCGTCTTTGTTCTCAGGCTGGAAAGTCTGAATCAAATTGCCACTATCATTGGCAAGCACTACAGTTCCTTCATCTGTAGTAACGAATAAAAGTTTGCTAGAATCGTACCAGATAGGCCCTCTAGCTTCTGATCGAAGTTCACCGGCGTTTGTTCCATTTCCGTTTGTAACATATATCCCACTAGAAATATCTCCAGGTTTTTCCCAATCAAGTACGATTTTAGTGGAATCTGGACTCCATTTAAGATTATTCTGAGAACCAATACTCCCAAGATTATTTATTATATTTGAAATGTCAGTAAAATTGGTCCCTACCCCCCTCAAGTTCGTACCATCTGGATTACAAACAATATAACAATTACCAGAATCTGTTGATCCAGCAAACTTTGAAACTTTAAAGTATATTTTGTCTCCAGACGGGGACCATTCTGCTTTAGGTATAGAATAGCTATTTAATTCTTTAATCCCATAATTGATTTCCCCGAAAGTATGGGAATTTGTGTCTAACAAATAATGTTTGATAATATTATTTGAAGTAGAAATCGGTTTGGAAGAGGTTACAAGCAAATATTGTCCATCAGGACTCCAGTCTGTTGAGATTGCTGTGAATCCGGCTTCTCCCTGGAGAATTTCATCAAGCAGCGTGATATTAAAGTTGAGACCTTCTAATTCAGAGCTTGCAAGTACTACATTTGTTGTAATTACAGCTATTGCAGCTATTATAAACGTATTTTTTAACATTTGAATTCACATCCAAAGTTTAAGAAGTCGGCATCAAAGTTTAAAAAAATAATTTATTCTGGTATTTACACCAGTATGACAATATTTCCTTTAATTCGCTACAATAAAAGTATAGTCCCCATCGCCAGGAAAACCAGTAATATCGACATGGACAGGGGATCTATCTAAGGTGTAATCAGGATCTGCATTATTATTTTTTTGCGAACGCTGCATGAGATCTCCATCAGCGTCGAAGATTTCAGCTTTCACACCTTTATTTTTTGAATTGATGTCAAGGTATGGTGTAAGGTAACTACCAGCACTATAACTATTGCTATACCAGCAATCCTTTCCATCAGCTGGATTGAGAGTCAATGTTCCATAAACTTCAGTGTACTGACCAGCATAAGTAAAAGACTTTGCTGTACTCCACGTTGCTCCTGCATCTGGATATTCTGCTGCCGCAACACCCACAAGCATAATACATGCTGTGAGTGCTACCATTAAACTAGATTTTATGTTCATTTTATTTTACATCTCAAATTTTTTTATCGAGAGGCAAATTCTCAAGTATTAAGTAATGTTAAAACTATGCAGATTTGCCTCTTTAAGGGGCTGGAGTTTAATCGTTTTTCCCAAGACCGGTTGAACTCCATAAATTCCCACTTTTTTACATTGATATAAGTTTTGTGGCCAGTACCCCCAACAATTCGCATGTTTGTATATTTTATAAAAAAAAAGATATCAAGATCTAAGCTTACATTCTACAGTTAGAGAGATTGGCCGGAAGTTTTTTAAACAAAGATATACTCTTTTAGAAGAAAGTAGAGATTTTTCAGGATGAAGTAGAGTTTTTGGAATTTAAGCTGGCCTATGAGATGTAAAAAAAGTCAATGGTTTTATCAGCTTAACCTTTCAGTCCTGCTTAAAGCTCCACTAATTTTTCCTGATTTAAAACTATAGAAGAAAATATATATTTATTGATATCTAATTTCTTTTGGTGTTATTATGAAAATCTGGAAGATGTTGATTTTATGCATTATTACAGGGTTGATAGCAGTTCCTGCGGTTTCTGCTGAAAAAGAATACTCAGAAAATTCGAAAAGTAAAGTTGTTTTGTATTCCGCTGACAAAAATTATATTGTTAGCCCGTGGACAGAAAATTCTTTTGATACAGAGAATTCCGTTTATTCTCTACGGTCAACCCAATATATAACTCAGGGACAGACCATAAATCACAATGTAAACGTAGGTTCAGGAGTGAGTTATCTTGAAGTGGATTTAAACTGGGGAGACACAAGTGATTCCCTGACTCTTAGTATTTACACTCCTACAGGAAGTAAAGTCGGAACTTACCGTGATAGTTCTGACGGAAGTACAAATGGCAGGATATGTTTCAAAATATATTCCTCCCAGGGATACGTCCAGCAGGGAACCTGGAAGTTCAAAGTTTATGGGGAATCAGTTAGTGGAACCGAAGACTATACATTTAATGTTTACCAACGTTAAACTTGAAAAAAAGGTTATCTTCTTTTTATTATTTTTTCATTTAACAACAACAGTTGAGGCTACGGAATATATTGTAGAACCGGTTCCAGGTGACCAAGTCGGAGTTTCAGTTAATGGAGAAAAGGTCGTAAAACTTGAGGATACAGTAATACCCAACTGGCAGTTTTTGCTCTGGCTGGCTGCAATGCAAATTTTATCAATATTAGACGTCGTTCTATACTTTATAAATCCCATTTTTGCAATACTGGGATTTAAAATTGTAAATAAAGAAAACGTACTGGATAATCCTGATCGGTCTAGTATTTATACATATATCAAGACTAAACCGGGAGCATACATTGGTGAAATTGTAGAAAAAACAGGTTTCAGCAGAGGAAAAGTAAGGCATCATATAACCGCTCTGGAAGTTCAGAACAAAATTGAAGTACATAAAGACAGTGGAATGCTCAGGTATTTCGAAAATAACTCCACTTATGATGATGAAATAAGAAAAATTATTACTACCCTTCAAAACGTAACAAATCAAAGAATAATTTCAGAAATACAAAATGGAAGGTGTGAGACGAACTTAGATCTTGCATATAAAATCGGAGTTTCTCGAGCTACGATTAGCTGGTATCAGTAGTTCGCTAAAATTTTTCCTCCACCTTTAGTCTAGCTCCATTATCTCAGACACCATACTGTTGTTCTGACCCTCAACTTTCTTCTTAGCCATTCCCCAATTAGAAGTATAAACATTTCAAATCTGAACTTATCTTCGTCTATCACCTGTGGTCCTCTCTTAACAATTGTGAAATGTTTTTTCTGAAGGTATA
>JASGVX010000095.1 GCA_030054735.1 Methanobacteriota archaeon
TCCCAAGGGCAGGTTATCCACGTGTTACTGAGCAGTACGCCATGTTCACGAAGAACATATGACTCGCATGGCTTAGGCGAACACCGATAGCAGTAACCTCTGGCAGGATCAACCAGAATTGTTAATCAATCGCACACTTAAAAGTAAAGGTCTTGGTCGCAGAAACTTGCACTAACAACATCAATTCAGTTAGTTCATTTTCCAGATAGATGTCAAAAACATCTATCACCCAGAATTAACCGAACCGACAAATCCTCGTCAGTCAGAAAATAACTCCTGACTCCATTAAAAGATAATAGAGAGATTTGAATTTTAACCCACACATTTGCTTTGTGTGAAGAATACATACAAGACATTTCTCATATATAAAGTTTATTGCCCAGCCACTCACCTGCATATGGATATAATTGCAACAGTGAAATTACAATGAATCCACACGCTCATAGCTGCCTGATCTCACCGGATCAGGACACTCTAATTGCATCACTTAGATAAATACTTTTCCGTTGATTTTACCCGAATATCAGTCTAACCGGCTTTCCGCAGATGTCCTTCAATTATTCACAATATTTCCTGCTATCGTTTTTCTGAAATACACCTGAGTTCCTCAAACATGTATTTTTGGAATTTCACGAAATTTTCGATCTTTTGCCTTCATTAAAATACTTTCTATTTCTATTCCCAAAGCTTCAACTGAGACAATTAATGTAAATTTTCGAATAATTCTCCAAAAACAATACCAGGAAAAATGTTATTTTTTTGAAGACATCTGTGGAAAGTCAGATATAAGTTATCAACCCGTCTTGTTGGAAATATTGGTGATATCCTTTTTCATACAAATATCCGCAATTATCTACTTATCCTCATTTTGTGAAAGCCACTCGTGAACACTTGCCTCCAAACGCACTGCTTTAAAGCCATGAGCTCTTAATATCTCCACCGCTTCCACTGATAGTAAGCAGCAACGTCCGCGACAATAAGCAACAATTTCCTGATTTAAAGGTAAACTAGCTAAATGTTTTTCCAAATCTTCTATAGGAATAGAATTAGCTCCTGGAATGTGCATCATTTCATATTCTTCTTTCGGCCTTACATCAATTAAAGTCACATTGCCTTTTTTCATTCTGACAATGAGTTCACTCATTTTTATTTGTTCTATATTATCTCTGTTCGTGTAAATTTCTTCCCGAAGCTTTTGCAGTTCCGTAATACGCTTTTCACCTAAAAGCTGTAAAGATAGGATGAAATTCGCCACGCTTCGATCCGCCAATTTGTAATATGAATAAACTCCATGTTTCTCATACTCTACCAGCCTGGATTTAAGCAGAGTTTGCAGATGCTGGGATGTGTTTGCAACACTCATATCTGTCTCACGGGCGATTGTTTCTACCGTTTTGGATCCCTGCATCAAAATGTCCAATATCTCCAGCCTTCGAGGACTTGAAATAGCCTTTCCGATTCTGGCAAGCTGCGTATAAACGTTGTCTTTAAAAACACGGGTTTCTTTTTCCATAAAAACCTCCTGATTCATCTCTTATTTTTGTCTATTCTAAGTTGTAATTCCTCATTATGCTAAAATGAGGTTTTTCCAGAAAATTTAAATATTCAATTAATCTATTGAATAATTGAATTATATAGATTTTGAACGGGCTGCTGCCTTCAGATAATAAATTTCTCACGCTAAGACATTAGCATATGAAATCTAAGAAATGGTGAAAATATAACTTCTAAATTTTAGCTTGGGGATTGTTCTATAGTTCCATTTCCCCAATTACAATTCCTGGTAACAAACCCCTTGATATTATATTTGAATCATTCCTAAACAAATTTCGTGATCGAAGACTATTGATGTCAGCAAAATAGTAAGGCTGGTTAAGGAAATACTCTCTATATAGATTTTTCAGTCCTGAAGCTGCTATATTGCTTAATATTTAATGTTTAACCTACAAAATTTAAGATTTGCTGATTGTCCTCCTAAATAGATAAATTTACAGTTGGATACTGAATTAATTAATCTAATAGGTGAGTTTATGACAGCTACATTTGACCCTTCTGTAGCAGGTATATTTATTTTTGGGCTAATAGCAGGCATATGCCCATGTAACAGCGTTTTATGCTTAGGATTAATAGGTTACCTTACAAGCGGAAAAACGAATTTATCACTATCCAATATACTTAAACTAGTCATTTCTTTTTCAATCGGCACTGTGCTAGTACTGCTACCACTCGGATTTATTGCTGGGTACATTGGTAATTATATATTATTTTTAAATAGTGTAATTGCTTGGACAATTGGTGGAATATTAATGATTGCAATGGGGTTACAACTATTACATGTTTACAAACCACCAATAAAAAGTATATACAATTTTTTCAAGTTGCCTAATTCTTATACAATAATGGGAGCATTTTTGCTTGGGCTTTCCTTCGGAGCAATAACAATAGGGAGAGGTGCTCCGATGCTATTGATTGTATTAACTTACATAGCATTATATCAAACCCCTCTTCAAGGATTGCTTACCATGTTGCTTTATGCAGTTGGTCTAAGTATTCCTCTTATTATAATCAGCTCTATTGGTGGTTCAATAGGCAAAAAAATCAAAGAAACTAGCAGAATGAGTGGTGACCTCATGGACAAAGTAATAGGAGTATCAATTATATTAATCGGTGTCTATTTCATATATTTAGCTGTAAAATAAGGATACTCCTTGCTAATATGTGTAAACAACTTAAAGTCGTTTTACAAATTATAGCATAAATGTTCCTGAAAAAATTTAGTGTGAAAGATAACATTCAACCGGCTTTCCGCAGATCTCCTTCAATTTTCCACAATATTTCTTGCTAACGTTTTTCTGAAATACACCTGGGTTAGTCAAAAATGTATTTCCGAAATTTTCTACCATTTGCCTTCATTGAAATACCTTCTATTTCCATTCCCAGAGCTTCAACTGAGACAATAAATGTAAATTTTCGAGTAGTTCTCCAAAACGCTATCATGAAAAATATTGATTTTTGAAAAAAACTGTGGAATGCAGTTAGAAAGTTTTCTCACACTTACACTTATGGGAGGTTCTTTATATAGTATGTTAGAAAAATAGGTTCTAAATAAAAATAATAATGATGGCAAATATGGCAGCAAATTTCAGATACTCAAAATTAGCCTGCTCAATAAACAAAAACTGGGCTTAAAAGACATACAAAATATAAAAATCGATAATGTAATATAAATATATCGGCAAACATTTATCGCAAACATTTATCGGCAAAAATTTAACAGTAGATACTTATCAAAAATAATACCGGTAGCATATGTAAGTAACACTTATCAATACAGTTTTCAATGTACATTTATAGGCTCAATTTATTGATGATATATTTGCTGCGCAGATTATTGATGATATATTTGCTGCGCAGTTTATTGATTATAAGTTTTCTTAAAAAGATACACACTGAAAGTAAAGTTGCAATTACACTCAAATGAGCCTGCAGGACATAATGCAAAAAAGGGAATCGGAGGAATTATTATCGTTCACGATGAAGCCTTTCAAAGAGGACTTGACCTGGTTAAACAAAAAAGATACGAAAAAGCCGTTAACACATTCAATAGAATTCTGAATAAAAACCCAAGTCATAAAGGAGCCCTTTTTAACAGAGGACTTGCCCTCCTTGAAACTGGAAAAACCCAGGAAGCACTCAATTCATTTAATGAAGTCCTGCAGCTCGAGCCCGGAAACTCCGATGCCCTCCATAGAAAAGGGACCTGTCTTGCAGCTCTAAATAGATTTGAAGAAGCCCTTGAAGCCTATGAAACTGCCCTCGAAACTTCTCCGGATAACCCTGAAATCTGGTATATGAAAGGGCTTGCATTTGCCGAAATAAATAGAAATGAAGCATCCACTATTTGCTTCGAAAAAACTCTTGAACTTAAGCCTGAATATACAGCCGCCTGGTGTGCAATGGGGATGCTAGCCGGAAAAGCAGAAAGGTACGAAGAAGCCCTGGAGAATTTCAGGCGTGCACTTGAGATTAACCCTAAAAATTCGGAAGCCTGCTACGCTAAAGGCCTTATCCTTTCAAAGCTCGAAAAATATGAAGAGGCTATTGAATGTTTCAATTCCCTTATCCAGGAGAACCCAAAAAACACGGATGCCCTTGAACAGAAATATCTTAATCTTTTAAATATGGGGAAAAGAGAAGAAGCTCTCGAAGCTCTCGAAGACTTTTTAAAGAAAAATCCTGCAAATGAACTTGCACTTTATCATAAAGGTACTCTCTTAAGCGAACTTTCAAGGTATGAAGAAGCGGAAAAAACATATTCAAAAGTATTGAAACTCAATCCAGGACTCAAAGACGCCTGGTTCAGGAAAGGTTTTGCTCTTATGCAGCTTCTCAGGCTTAACGAAGCCATAGAAGCTTTTGAAGAAGCCATCAGGTTAGATCCTGCTTATTTTGAAGCCTGGAACTATAAATGCTTTTCACTCATGAAACTTGAGGTCTACGAAGAAGCCCTTGAAGCTTTTGACTCCATGCTTGAAATCTATCCTGATATGCAAGAAGTCTGGTACAACAGAGCCCTTGCTCTTTTGAAACTGCAGAACTTTGCCGAAGCTGCACGGTCCTTTGCCCGTGTTACTGAACTTGACCCTGCAAATATAGACGCATGGCTTCAGCAAGGGCGCCTTCTTGCCAGAACAGGGAAGTACGAAGAAGCCCTCAAGGCCTTTGAAAGGCTGCTTGAATACGACCCTGATTTTACCGAAGCTCAGAAATTCAGGGGTACAGTGCTTGCAAGGCTCGGACGTTTAGAAGAAGCACTTGGATCCCTTACGAAAAGTCTGGAAAAAGAACCTGAAAGCCATAATCTGTGGCTTCAAAAAGGAAATATTTTGCTGGAGATGGAGAAATTCGAGCCTGCGCTTGATTCTTTTGAAAATGCCGCAAGCCTGAAGCCTGATGATGAAATCTGCTGGATGAACAAAGGTTTTGCACTTTATTCTCTGGAACGCTATGAAGAAGCTCTTGAAGCTTTTAAGGAAGGATTAAGGCTGAATCCCTATCATGCGACGGGCTGGAACAAGAAAGGAATAGTGCTCGGAAAGCTTGGAAAAACCGAAGAAGTACTTGAAGCCTTCGAAGAAGCAATAAAACTCAGACCAGACTTTGAGGATGCCTTGAAGAACAGGGGACTTTTGCTTTTTGCCTCTGAAGAGTACGAAAAAGCCGAAGAAACCTTTGCAGAAATTTTAAAAATAAATCCTGAAGACGTTGATTCCCTATACAACCGGGGCATATCCCTGCTCAAGCTGGGAAGAAAAGAAGATGCCCTCGAATATCTTGAAAAAGTTGCTTCCCTGAGTCCCGATTATCCTGACCTTTCCTACAGCCTGGGAGTAGCATTAATGGAACTTGAGGAGTACGAAAAGGCCCTGGAAACTTTTGAAAAACTTGCTGCAAAGAACCCGGATGACCTGGAAATCCAGTGCAGGAGAGGAAGACTGGCAATGGAGCTTGGAAAATATGAAATTGCCCTCCAGGCATTCGAAAAGATATTGGTAGAAAAACCCGGGTCAAGAGAAGCCTGGTACAGAAAAGGGCTTGTTCTCCTGAAGCTGGAAAACTTTGAGGATGCTGTAAAAGCATTTGATGAAGTAATTAAAAAGTATGCCGGCTACGAAGATGCCGAAACCCTCAAAGGTTTTGCTCAGATGAAGCTTGGGAAATGCACCTCTGCTCTGGAAACTTTTGAAAGTATACTTGAGAAAAAACCCGACACCAGCATGGCCTGGTACTACAGGGGCCTGATACTCTACAGCCTGCAGAGGCAGGAAGAAGCAGCAGATGCATTTAAATCAGCTCTCCTCCTTGATCCGGAACTGCATACAGCTTTTGAATACAGGGCAAAGTGTCTTTTTGAAACCGGGCAGTATGAAACTGCTCTTGAAGCCTTTGAAGTTGTGCTGGAAAAAAGCCCGGAAAATCTTTCAGCCTTGAACAGCAGAGCGATTTGCCTCCTTGAACTGAGAAGGTATAAAGAAGCAGCCGAAGCACTCTCAAATCTGTTAAAACTTGACAAGGGAAATGAAGAAGTTAAACTCTGGCTGGAAAAGGCAAAGTTCGAGCTGGGGATTAAACATCTCGAGCTTGGAAGGTATGGGGAGGCTCTTGCTATTTTTGAAGAAATAAGCGAGAAAGCTCAGGATTCTAAGAAAAATTATCCTGTACTTTACTGGAAAGGACTTGTGTTTATCCAGCAGGGAGCATACGATAAGGCACTTGAAGCATTTTCAAAGCTTACCGAGCAGTACAGAGGATTTGCGGAAGCTTGGTACTTTGTCGGACTCTCCTGTTCAAAACTCGGGAGGCATGAAGAAGCTTCCAGAGCTTTCAAAAAGGCCCTTGAAATCGACCCAGCATTAAAAGATATGCATGATATATGCTATCAGCTGGGACTTTCTAACTGTGAACTCGGAAACTTTGAGGAAGCACTGAGAGCGTTTGAGGCGGCTCTTAAGAAAACGCCTGAACAGGATAAAGTCCCGGAAACTGTCTATACTGATCTTACCTATAAAAAGAGCCTCGCCCTTCTCAAGCTTGAAAAATACGGAGAAGCAGCATCAGGGTTTAAGGAAGTTATTGCCAGAGACGCGGCAAATGCTAAAGCCCTTGCACACCTGAGCACTGCCTGTTTCAAGCAGGGACATTACGAAGAAGCCCTTGAGATCTTTGAGAAGGTCCTCAGCCAGGCTCCGGGAATGGAAACTGTCCTTTTCAGGAAAGGAGTTGCCTTAAAAGCCCTTGGAAAATTCCAGGAATCTCTGGACGCCTTTGACCTTCTCCTTAAAATCAAGCCTGACTGCACTTATGCCCTTGAACAGAGAGGGGACTCTCTCTTTGAACTGGGAAGGTATGAAGAAGCAGTTGAAGCCCTTAAAGCGGCGCTTGAGTACTGCCCGGAAAAGACAGATATGCAATATCTAAAAGGGCTTGCCCTTTTCAGGCTTGGAAACTTCACGGAAGCGCTGGAGGGATTCGGAAAAGCTCTTGAGCTTGGGTACAATAAGCCTGATATTTCCTATTATACAGGGCTTTCCTGCTTTGAAACAGGAAACTATGCAGGAGCTGTAGAAGCCTTTGACAGTTTCCTTGAGACAGGAGTACAGGACCCAGAAATAATGCAAAAAAGAGCTTTTGCCCTTTTTGAACTTGGCAGGTCGGAAGAAGCCGTATCTGCGGTAAATTCCCTTCTTGAGCTTTCCGTAGAAAACCTAAGCGGAGACGGCACAGAAAATGAGCCAGAAAAATCCCCGGAAGAAGACGCCTGCTTCTCTCAGGAGCTCCTTAAAAAGTTTGCATCCACCCTAATAGAGCTAGGAAAACCTGAAGAAGCTCTGCTGCCGCTTGAGAAGCTTGCAAGAGAAGGATCAGCTTCAAAAGAGACCCTTTACGAGAGAGGGATAGCATTTGTGGAGCTTGGAAGGCAGGAAGAAGCCCTTGAGGTTTTTTCAGAATTACTTGAGAATTATCCATACTTTAAGAAAGCATGGTATGGAAAAGGACTTGTGCTGTTTTCACAGGAGCATTACGAAGAAGCCCTCAAAGCCTTTGAACAGGCTGTCCTTAACCAGGGAGATGGATCTAAAATAAATGACTCTGAATTGGAAGATGCCTGGACCAAGATAGGGCTTTCCCTTCTTTCACTTTGCAGGTATGAAGAAGCCAGGGACGCCTTCAGCTCAGCCCTTGTCGAAAACTCTGAAAACCTGGATCTTCTTTACAGCCGCGCAGTTGCCAGTTTCAATTCCCTCAACTTTGAAGACACTGTAAAAGATCTTGAAAAAGTGCTCCTCTTTGCCCCTGACTTTTCGAGCTATGCCGACATTTATTATATGCTGGGTATTGCCAGTATAGAGATTCAGGATTATGAAAAAGCCCTGAAGGCTTTTGACATGGTCCTTAAACGCGAGCCTGAGAACGAAGAAGCACTCTATAATATGGCCCTTGTTCTCTTTAACCTCGAAGAGTATGAAGAGGCTGCCAGGATCTTTAAGAAGCTGCTCGAAACATCCCCTCATGACCCTGAAAGCCTGAATTACCTGGGCCTCTGCCGCCTTGAACTTGACAGCCCTAAAGAAGCCCTCAAAGCCTTTGAAAAAGCAGCTCTTTTTAACCCGAAAAATGAAGAAGCCCTCTATAATGCAGCCACTACACTCCTAAAATTAAACAGGGTCCAGGAGTCCATAGGATACTTTAACAGTATCCTTGAAATTTCCCCTGAGAATCTCGATGTGATGAATTACAAAGGGGTTGTCTTCTGTATACTCGAGGAGTACAGGGAAGCTCTGAAAGCCTTTGGCGGGGTGCTTGAAAAAGACCCGACCAACATAAAAGCAATCTATAATATAGGGGTTGTCTGCTTCAAACAGAATCTCTATGAAACTGCAGCCAAAGCATTTAAAGAAGCCCTTACAATCAACCCCTGGCACGAGCAGTCCCTCAGATATCTGGGCATTTCCCTTGCAAAAATCGGAGAATATGAAGAAGCCCTCAAAGTCTTTGAAAAGCTGCTCAGGATAACCCCGCATGATGTCCAGTCCATGAATTACAGAGGAGTTATCCTCGGAAAGATGCAAAGGTTTGGAGAAGCAATAAAAGCTTTTGATGAAATCCTGCGCATTTACCCTGATATGGCGGATGCGAGAGAGAAACTTGAGGTATTAAAGTCCCTTGAAAATGAAGAGTAGTTTAGTTGAACATTTTACCACTTGTTTCAGACAGAAGAAAATTTTGAAAATAAGAGGATACAGGAATTTCTGTTTACTTTACGAAACAGGAAACCTTATTAAGAGCTTGAAAATAGCAAATCGAGAAGGATTTCTTGAAAAGAAGATCAGGGACTTGATGAAGTATAAAGTGCTGATAATTGAAGAAACGCATATGAAATTCTTCGAATAACAGGCACAAAAAATGAAAGTAACTGGAAATCGCTTTCATGCTAAATAAGCTGTCTCCCATTTGACGAAAAGGGAGCTCACTGCCTATTTCTTAATCTCCAGACGTTATGAAAAGGCTTCAATGATCTTGACAACGAATAAGCCATATGGAGAATGGGGAGAGATATTTAAGGACCATGTTATAGCGGCTGAGGCGCATACTTTCAACTGTAAGGCAATATATGGACACAAAGGAGGATGCGCTATGATGCAGTACAAGAAGATCACCACGTTATACTCCCGCCTTTCAGTTGCTGACGAGGACAGAGATGACGGCGAGAGCAATATATACAAAATCAAAAGGTATTTTTAGAGCGATATGCCCAACAGCAAAAACTGACAAATATCCGGCACTATATCGACGATGACGAAAGCGGCAGTTCTTTGACCGTTCCGGCTATGTGCATATGATAATACTTGATGTGGCGGAGCAGTTGTTCGTAGAAAAAGGATTTGACAATACCAGCACGAACGATATTATCAACGAGATTGGAATTGCACGCGGTACACTGTATTAGCATTTTCCTTGTGGAGGGTGGAGTATAATATTGCCGGAGGTATAGCACCCGCCATACCTCCGAAGCTTCAAAAACATAACTTTCTGGAAGCTATGGGGGACAAGGGCAGATTCAGGAAATTTCTCGAAGGTATACCCGTATATGTAATCGTAAACGACGGGATACAGATACAGAGCTATCTTAATTATCTTAAGATGTAATTATCTATATAGCTTCCCGAATATTATCTATAAAAACAGGAAACTAAATAAAAGATGGGAATTTACGGGACTAACGGCTATGAATATTATTATTTACGGTTCGCATTATGGAACGGCGAAGAAATATGCAGAAGAACTGGCAAGAAGAATCTGTTATGAGCTTAAATCATACGAAGATATCAGGGATATTGATTGTTATTCAACAATTATATACATTGGATCTCTATATGCCGGCGGCGTTTTAGGGATGAAAAAGACCTTCGAAAAAATGAAAGATTGCGGAAATAAAAGGATTATTATCGCAACTGTCGGGCTGGCTGATCCGACCAATGAAAAGAACACTGATAACATAAAGAATGCGATGAAGAAGCAATTGCCTGAAGAAATCTATGATAGTGCCCATATTTTTCATTTAAGAGGCGGAATAGACTATTCTAAGCTCAATTTGAAACACAAAGTGATGATGGGATTGCTGTACAGAAAAATAAAGAGTTTACCGGAAGAGAAAAAGACAGAAGAAGAAAAAGCGATGATTAAAACATACAAGCAACGAGTTGATTTTGTTGATTATGAATGCCTGTATCAAATCATACAAGACATATAATTTCTGATTTTTTGCTAATTTGGGGTTTACAAAAAATAAAAAGTATGATATAAATTCATCAACCGAGAGCTTGTCGGTTAGGAAGATAAAGGATTAAAGAAACTATGAGAGTTGTAAAACCTGCAGAAGAGAGAAAAAATGAAATACTTGACGTAGCGGAGAAGCTGTTCGTAGAAAAAGGATTTGACAATACCAGCACGAACGATATTATCAACGAGGTTGGCATTGCGCGCGGAACACTATATTACCATTTCAAATCCAAGGAAGATATTCTCGGTGCAATAGTGGAGAGAATAAGGCGCGAAAAAATTGCAGAGGCGGCGGCGATTGTTGCAGATAGGAAAATTCCGCTTCTGGAGCGCCTCACGGGATCGGTTCTGGCGTTGAATCCTAGATTCGGCAGGTCGACATTAAAAATCAGAATATTTTTCTTGATGTCGTTTTATGGTATCTCATATCTAGAAATGAGATTGAAAGTTGTTTAACATGTGGCTCAACTATCACCACATATATAAATACTGAATCTTTTTTTCATAAAAGTTTAGTATGAGATATATTTAATTGATCATATGTAAACATAAAAGTTGCGTACAAATACTATGTATTATTTCAAAATCAGCATCAAGAAAAATTATGAAAAATTAAATGTCGACCTGCCGAATGTAGGCTCTATTAATTAATATGATCTGTCAAATTAGGGTTATTATATTTCTGAAAGTAGTGTACGGAATATTTTGAAAATGGTTGAATACTCAAAAGCTTAAGAGTCGATGAAAGCGAAATATCTCATGAGAGCCCCTAAAGTTATAAGACATTCTATTTTTCCATCTTTGATCATCTGTTTTACAGTTTCATGTTTATAAAATCCTATGGCGCAAATGTCCTCAGATTCCTGACTCTTACCTATTTCTACAATGTCAACTTTGATCTTTACTAATTTAACTCCTATAGGAGTTATAAAGAAGGTTGTGTTTTGGTATATCTGTCCCAAATCACCAGTTTCTATAACCTCAAAGTCTCCAACTTCTTCTGCAACTTCCCTTAAAGAGCACTCTAATCGATTTTCATTTACTTCTGAAAATCCTCTTGGACAACTCAGAAAATATTTTTCTGGCATGTAACGATACTCTTTCAACAGGCAGATTTCATTATTTTGATTCAAAACAACTGAAACACAGTTACCCTCACGTTCCTCGATGCCGAAAGTATCATACATATAATTCTGATTATCGTCCAAGATAGCATAATATCTTAAAGTTACCCCCATCTTTTTATTTTCAAGAATTAAACCATTGTCAATGTTGCTTTTCCAACCAAAAATAATTCCTTCTTTTTGACACTGTAATTTTCTTTTTAGCTCTATGTCTAGTATAACTTTATCTTTTATTTTATCAGCCTCTCATATATTATTGAGCATCTCTATGACTTCATATGGACCAATTTTTAAAAAATTACAGAGTTCTACAAATATCATTGCATACTCGTTGCCTGTTATGACGTCAAATGCTAAAACCGCCAAACCAAAAGCTACTATAATTCTGGTTTTATCTTTGTTGTCCCATTCAAGTTCAAGTGATTTCTCTTTAGTAACATTTTTTGTTACTTCTTTATTTTCTAATTTTATCCTTCCCAAAGGTTGATTTTCTCCATCTCTAACTCTTAAATCGAACTCACTAAATATTGTTTTAAATATATCACTGTTTTCTTCTTCATTAATTGCAATATCTTCTAACTTTATATCTTCCATCTTAAAAATATCTTCAAAGAGTTCTTTAAAATTATTAACAATTGGATCAGCTTCAACCTTAAAATCCTTGAGTTTATTCAAATATAAAAAGAACTGTTCATTGAGTTCATTTTCATCCATTTCCATTGTATACTCCTCAAAATTTGTCATACATTTTATTTTTTAATAATGTCCAAGCTAGTATATTGCACAAAAGGAACAAAATAGCTGAATTTTATCGAAGGTAGACCTTTGAAAATATTTAGAAAATCCAAATTCCAACTTTGTGAATTAGATATAACATTGTTTTCATTTATCAATTTTATGAATCTATCATGGGTAGAAAAAGAAATAGGGCATAATGGTGCAATTACTGAAAAAGCACCCTTTGAAAGAAAGGCTGTAACAAGCCCAACAGCTTCATTTTCATCTGTGTACTTACTTGATGCTCCACTACAAGCGCCTAAAAATACAGTTTCAATCCCACTGAAATCCATTGATAGAAGAATATCATACGTGGTTAAAAAAGAATCATATAACTTTAAATATGAAACATACGCAGTAGCCATATTATTCTGGAAATAAGCATGTGTGGAAAAACCAACATGCGTATATTCGTTTGGTTTGAAATTGAGTTCAAAATTCTCAAGTGTCCCGTCTTTAGACTCTATTAATTTAAATTTTTTCCCGTTAAATTTTGGTTTATATAGAGGGTTCTCAAGTGTGGATAAATCAGTTGTCGGAGAGTAAAGCCATAAATAATTATCATCTCTTTTTGTACATGTTAATCTATTGGCTCTAGATTCTATCAAATGAAGCAAAGAAGGTGCATAGTACACTTGATAGTCTATTCTTAAATCTATTGCGAAATCTCCTCCGTCAAAACCCAATAGATGAAGAGGTATCTGGAAAAGTTCCCCATCCGGTATAATAAAAATATTTTTTACATTCTCTAGATTTTCTTGTAAATTCAATTTTTTGGCTAACTTAGCCATTTCCTTATGCACATTTTGATCTGAAATTTTAGATGTATCTTCTTCTTCATAAAGTTTAAGAGCATTTTGCACAGCAGATATGAATGATTTATAATCTTTATCTGTACAGTTTATTTCTTTTGGTTCTTTGACACCTTTTTTATCTATCAAGAACACCCTTAAAGTAACAATATTATTAACTTCAAAAACTAAGAACTTGACAATCAATGTATTTTCAATCTTTTCGATTTCTGTCAAAATTTTTGAGGTTATAGAAAAATCGGCCCCCTGTGACCTTAAAAACTCTGTATTTCCACTTATTTCTATATCTTTTAAAATATCTTCATATGCAAGTACTAATTTTAACAATTCTTCATTTGCTTCATCATTCAAAACTAAACGTGTGGAATTTCGGCCTAACTGATTGCCTTTATGTAAATCTATAATGTCATATATTTCGCGTTTTAATGAACTAATTGCCTTCATCTTTTCTTTAATTATTTCATTGTACTTAGATACTCCAACTGCAGATAGATCAAACAAACCACGGTTAGCATAGCGCTCACTAAAATCTAAGGCCTCTGAGTATTCTCTATTTTTAATATGCTCGTTTGTTATGAGTGATATATCTTCACGGATTAGTTTCATTACCTGTCTTTTGTACAATACAGCTGAAAAAACGCCTCGCAACTTCTCAGCAATTTTTATCTTAGAATAAGCAAGATCTAAAGGTGTAAATTCCTTTCCTCCAATGGTTATTAAAGGTGAGAATTCCTTCCCATCGCCATCTGGCGGATTAGAATCCTTTTTCAAAGCTGCTTGTATAGAATTTAAATTATATAACATGCTAATTGTGTCGCCAGATCCTTCTACTTTGAAATACTTTTTTCCTTTATCAATTATTTTTTGAATCTCTTCTATTTTTTTATCATCTTCTAGTTTTTGTGTCGCCCTTATTTCATCTTGGCAAACCATTATTTTTCCTCTTTCCCACTTACCAGCCAAGATGTCTTCTTTATATTTTTCTTTATATTCTTCATCGCCCAACCTCCGTAATACATTCTTAGATTGAAGTTGACGGTAACTATCTTCTACTTTACTGCCATAATCAAGAGAAGAGTTATTAGCCTTTTTTGAATAATATTTAAAAATTGTACCTAAATCTTCATTTTTTAATCGGTTTTGTAATGATAGGTTGTCTGTTTCACTTGCGCACTTTTCAAAAATTTTTCGTAAAAGATCACGATCTTTGATAGAATCGTATAATTTAGATACAGTACTATAAGCTATAGCTAAGTTATGATACAAGCTTGCCATACCATGCCCATAGATCCAATTTGCTAATTCTCTATCTTTTTCAAAGCTGTAATCAGTACATTCCCTTATTTGTTTTCGATAAGACTTAATAAAATGAATAAGCTTTTCTCCATACATAGAAACATAGTCCTCAGAAATTTGATCAGGAAGGACTTGGGAAAAAAACTCAAATTTAGTTCTTATGCGATTGCTTGTAGTATCAGGAATAAAATGAGATAAAGAAGAATTTGGATTACGACTAATGCATTCTGCTAATTCAAAAAATTTTAGTGCTTTCGAATAATCCCCAGATCTATAAGAAATTAAACCGCATGTGTTAACATATCTGGTAATTTCGTAAATTTCTTTTTTATACTCATTGATAATCTTTTCAGTGACTTCTTTAGAAATATTAAACTGATCATCACTTATGGTCAACAAATTTTTAAACAAAGGATATGAATTTGTCAAAAAAAGCAATGAGTTTGCCAAAATTTTCTGCCCTTTTTCTAGATCCAACTCCCTATCACAAATAATCATTCGGCGGCAAGAAGCCGAGATTTTATCCCATCCACTTTCGCTTTCTATTAATTCATCTAATAAGTCCTTTAGATTTTTCCCCTCATCGTAATTATCATTAGGACCGCGAAAACTAATAACAATATCAAAATCCAGTTTGCGCTCAATATGTAGATCGAAGTGATCAATTAATTTCTGTACTTTTTGATTATAATCAGCCAACTCAATTTCAATCATAAAGATATCCCCAAAAAATAATCTAAGGAATGACGAAAATATAATTTCAAGTATTTCTGTACAATATTGTCTTTAATGGTTATGTGGGAAAATGGAATTATACAGCCATTCCAAAGTAAAATCTTAATGTTATTTTTTAACCATTCCTAAACGTTTAAATGTATGGCGAAATGATATAAAAAGATATCCGAATTTGTAAATAAATAGGACTTACGCACTTGAAATGTAAAATCAGACACATGCGGGCTCGTCAACATTATTTGAGTTTATGCAGTAAAGTCACTTCCGCTCGTGGTTTTCAATTCAACTGCATAAGTCCGAGTAAAGTCAAATTAATATAATTAAGTCAAATATATAAGTAGCAAATAAAGTAACAAATTATCGGGACGCGGTAGTATTTTGATGTAGAGTTTAAGAAAGATTTGCCATCATATATTCATTGCTGCGCACAGGTAAGGATGAAATGTTGCCATTGAGACTTTAACCCAGCTGGACGCACGTCATATTCGAGGAATTGCACTCACCCCTACTGCAGGGCTCGCCTGTGGTATGATTGTTGAAAATTCCGGGGATACGTTAAAGGCACTCATCCGCGAATATCTCTTTGTTTCTCTTTTCAGGCATGTGCTGAATCCCTTGCGAGTGAAAATACAAGCCATCTGTCAGCGGTGCAGCTCGCTGACCAGAATATGGAGGAAATGATGGAGGATCTTTCCGGAGATTTCTACCGTTTGCGCCAGAGCAGAATCGACGAAGAACTGTTTGAAGTCGTCTCCGGCTTTGAGGCTTTATCAAGGTCTCGAGAACTAAAGGCGTTGAAAAACAAAAGATATCGAAAAAATCTGCGAAATGAATATCCCCCATAAGTTCTGACACTCAGAAAGCTCAAAAATAACAATCAAAGGATAATTTTAGAATTGACAATTTTTATTTTTAGGATAATTACTTATTTACTAAATAAAATTATGTATATTATGAGTTGGTATGCAATAGACGCGGTAGATAGAGCTTTTTCAAGAACAAGAAAAGCTCTTTTTGAGCCTTTTGATTTCTGGAAATGGGTAAAGCTTGCAATTATCATCTTTTTCGTTGGTAGCGGATCCAATTACGGAGGAACAGGAGCTAACTATCAAACAGGCTTCGAAGATTTTGTAAATAATTATGAGAATCTTGAACATGGTGAGATACCTGGCTTTCTTTCCGGCATATCCTGGCCTGGACTTAGCGATATTGAATCTATATCAACCCTGTCAAATATAGTTGCAATAGTAATCTTCTTCATTCTATTCATACTGGTTTTTTCTTATATTTCCAGTGTTATGGAGTTTGTTTTTGTGGAAGCCCTGGTAAAGAATGAGGTGCACCTCTGGGCTTACTTTAAAAAATTCATGAGAAAAGGTTTCAACTTCCTGCTGATACGTTTAGCCCTTGGGCTTGTTTTTATTGGAATATTCTTATTGGCTTTACTGCCTTTGATTCCGATAGTCCTTACAGAGTCCTCTGACTTTGCCCTGCTTGCTTTCATAGGTGGAATTTTCTGGGTTTTTGGCATAATTATCCTTCTTGCCCTGATAGGATCAGTCATAAGCTCTTTCTTAAGCCTTGCAATCCCTATTTCCATTTACAGTAAAAAAGGAATTCTTTCTGCTTTCCACATGGTCTATCAAAATTTCAGAAAGAACTGGAAGGAAGTGCTGGTTTACTGGCTTATCAGGATAGCTCTGGGAATTGCAATCGGTATCCTTGTAGTTATCCTGTTCATAGTGCTGGCGCTGGCTTTAGTTATTGCTTTTCTAATTATTGATATAATCCTTTATTTCCTCTTCTCTATATTTATATCAGAACCCCAGGTCTGGATACTTCTGAGCCTTTTTGTCCTGACAGAACTACTGTTTATCTTTAGCACTCTGCTGCTACTGGTTTTACCCATTGAAGTTTTCATGAAGTACCACCTTTTAAGTTTCCTTGAAACATGGTTTGCCGACGTAGATATTCCGTTTTTCGACAAAGTTCTGTGGAGCAGGAGGCGGGATTCAGAAGAGAGTTAAGGGCTGAGTTAAACAGATCTGTGCAATATCCTTCCGAACGCAGCATATTGGAACAGAGTGAATCGGTGCCTTCCGTATCTGGATCCGATGACTCAAAAATTCAGAGCCAGTTGTCGGTCACGATTTCTGACTTTTGTGAGCCTGCCGTAGATTTTGTGCTTTTGCTAAGCTCTGGCAGCTTTAAACGAGAGATGCGGGATAAAACATTGCATCTCGTTTTTTATATTTCGTATTTAGCATGAAAGTGCTTCCAGGTACTTTCATTTCTTTGTGCCTGTTATTCGAAGAATTTCATATGCGTTTTATCCGTTTATCCTGAACTATGTAGGACTTACGCAGTTGAACTGAAAGCCATAAGCGGAAAAGACTTAACCGTATAAATCAGACTAATATTGACGAGCCCGCATGTGCCTGATTATACTCCCCAACTGCGTAAGTCCTACATATATTATATTCAAGCTGCTGACTTCATTTTTCCGCCAGCTCGTCTAACAACTGTCACCAAAAATGAGGGACTAAACTGAAGAAAAAAGAAGTGGAAAGAAGGAGAAGTAGAACAAAGTAATCTGAAAAAGTAGTAAAAGTAGATGTAATTTCTACTTGTCTATTTTCTTCTTTCTCACGGAAAAAGCCGCTCTCCTTCGTCGAGCGTGACAAGAAAGGCCTGGTACAGTGAATGGCATTGTACGGTCAGATATATCTTAATTTAAACTTCTTTCAGTACTCTTGAACTTAGTTGCTTCAATATTCTTAATTAGTCCTCTTGAGCGCAGCTTACTGTTTTACCAAAAATTAGTCCTCTTGAGCGAAGCAGAGCGAGCGAAAAGGACCGCGTACTCCCGAGGCGCAATTCGGGTGGCGCAACTCGGGCGGTACAACAAAGCTTAAATTAAGTACAGTAATACTGAATAAGCTGATAGGCGTGCAGCAGTTCATATTATCCGCCTGAAAAGCTTAAATTTGCTTTTCCTGACAAGGATTTTTGTACGTCAAATATTTGACTGAGGTCAGAAATTATACATGACCGGTAATAGACATTAAATAGACTTTAATAGATTTGATACCTTACCTGTCAGATGTTTGTTATAAGTCAGATATTTACTCTTTACTGATTCAGTAGTTTACTCCAAAAATCCGGTAGATAAACAATGTCAGTCTTAGTCTATAAGTACTAAAGTTGTCAGCACCAGAGTCACACTTACTGATTAATAATCCACAAATTAATAATCCACAAATTAATAATCCACAAATTAATAATCCACAAATTAATAATCCACAAATTAATAATCCACAAATTAATAATCCACAAATTAATAATCCACAAATTA
>JASGVX010000096.1 GCA_030054735.1 Methanobacteriota archaeon
TCAACTTCAAGTTCTCGGAAAACTCCTGCAATAATACCAAGATGACCTAAGAATTTTGTACGTTTTAAGGAGGATTCAACTCTTCTACTGATGTTTTTTTCTACCATGGGAGATCAGAGAAGAGATATAATATTAATGATATTTAATGTCGACCTGCCGAATGTAGGATATACAGATAATAAATGTAGATAATCAAACCTGAGACTATAACAAGAATTGTCTGATTTATTTCTTCAATCTTTAGAGCTGTCAGGAACACTCCTGCAGGGATAAAGAGGACCAGGTTTGATACCACTATTTTCAGGGCTTTTGAGGTCTTTACCCCTGAGTAATACATCATTTTCATGCACGTGTATCCGTACACTATAATACCCGATGTGGAGAACAGTATAAGGGCTAGACGTGCGCTTCTGAGAATGCCGCCAATTGTAAGGGAGAGGAAGCGGGTTGTCAGATTGAAAAAGTTGTAACTGAAGCCGAAATGGTGTTCTTCTACAACCAGATATATTTTGTTTACATCCATCACTGCTACCCTGCTGAAGGAAGTCGTTTTTGGGACAGGTAACTGAAAACATTTAATACCGGAAGTGGACTGTTTAAGTTCTGCAGGTACTTTTCCCTATTAAAACCTTAAATCTTCATAATTTCACTACCCTCAGTTTTTAATAATTATTTACCAGATGCCTTTTTCTCTCCCTTTCCAGTTCCTATACACAAATTATCCTTTACTATACTTATATGGCTCGAAAGCACCCTTTTTCTATTTGTAACAATCTGTAATTCTCGCTTGCCAGAAAAATATAGTTATATCTAACGGGTAAAATAATTATTAGTATTTTTATAGAAAGTCACTGTTAACTCTTTAAGAGCTCAAACCCTCTCTGTCAACACCAAACAGATTAATCACTTAAGGCCGCCGTATTTCCTGAAAAAAGGTCGCTCCAAGCGGCCGGGGTTGATATTGTTTTCCTTTTTATTTAGT
Source organism: Methanobacteriota archaeon (assembly GCA_030054735.1). Classification (GTDB taxonomy): domain Archaea; phylum Halobacteriota; class Methanosarcinia; order Methanosarcinales; family Methanosarcinaceae; genus Methanosarcina. The sequence continues at coordinate 983 of JASGVX010000096.1, forward strand.
AAATATGATTTCTTCAGCAGTAATATATCACTATCAGTTTAGATCTATATTACTAACAATTTAGATCCCGGGCTCAACTTGACTGGTCCACCATTTATAGATTTCCTCTCCACTGGTAATCCAGGCATTTTTCCCGGCGCAGTACTCAATAACTTTTTCGTAATACTTAAGAGTCTCTCCCTCAATGCACGTGTTATTATGCCAGAGGATAGTGATCACACCATTATATTTCTCAGCCGTATTTATGAGATGCTTTACACATTCCCAGGCCTTTTTAACATTAAGGCGCATGTAATCATTCAAAAGTGAACGGTCCATAATCACCAGCGGAATCTCCAAAATATCAATCTGGCGCCCTTCGTTTAAATTAAAAGGTCTGAAAGGATGGCACATCCCGTTTCTAAAGCCTGCACAATCAGAATATCCGAGTGTGGTATCGTATTTGAAGCCTGCTTTGTTCAATAATTCCCATGTATCAGGTACTCTAAACCTTAGATAGTGATTTCTATACCCGATAACCTTTTTTCCTAAAGTTTCCTCAAGCCGCCTTTTTTTCTCTTTGATATCTTCCAGGCTGTTATAAGACTCGTGCCCGCCGTGCAGGCCGACTTCCCATCCACTGTCGGATATAAAACCAAGTTCAGACTCAAGATCTTTAATATCGTAATTAAAGTCCGTTTCTTCAGGGTTCAGGGCAAGAAAATAAAAACTGGATTTTGCATCATACTTTGCTTCCAGAGAAATTATTTCCCTGAAGTTCCAGTGTGGGTTCCATTTTCTGTTAATTCTTGAGAAAGGAGCTTTCATTGCTTCGACAAGTTTCCCTTTAGTAAGAGCTTTGAAAGAATCGACAATCGGATATGATGGGTAAATCGCGTCAATATCATGTGTGAGGCAGACAGCAAACTTCTTTCCGTGCGGATACTGCGGTTTCAGTCCGTTTTCTACCAGAAATTCAGAAACCCTTGGCTTAAAAATATTTCTGTGACTGCTAAGATAATAAGGGAACCTCTCATATGCGTCACGAAAAGTTACGCTGTACTCTTCTTTCCTTGTATAGAGGTCCCAGAGTTCCTCATTTTCCTTAAGTTTATCAAACATAATTTTCGCCTAATTCCCCTATAAAAAAAGAAATTAATGTTTTAAAAAGGGGAATTTTCCCCTTCATTTAGAAATAATGAAAATATAAATTCTAATTTTCAGTTTGGAAATTGATTTATATTTCCATTTCCCCCCAATAACAATTCTTGCTAACAAACCCGCTTGATATTATATTTGAATCATTCCTTAATTTCATGTGAGTTTTTGTCTCCCCTCCCAATCCCCTTATAAACAAATCCCTTTCCAATAAATTCATCCGGTTCAATGACATTTCTCCCGTCAACAATAACCGGGTTTGCTTTTGCAGTTATTTTCTTTACCCAATCGGCTTTCAAGCCAGAGTAAGTACTGTGCCCTGCAAGTATCACTACAATGTCTGCGCCTTTTACAACCTCTTCGAGCTTATCCGAAATCTCAACACCAGGATAATTGACAACGTAAGGGTCGTGTACCATAACGTTTGCCCCGGCATTCAGGCAGAGGTCCCTGTAAGGTTCTGAAGGTGTGTTTCTGGCATCGTCAGAATCTTTAATAAATGCCCATCCGAGTATTGCAAGCTTTGAACCTTTCATCTTCTTCCCAAGCCTCTCAAGGGCTGCAACAGTCAGGTTATACATGTGTGTAGGCATGAAGTCATTGACTTTTCTGGCAAGCACATAGATAGAATCCGCGCCTTCAGGATAATCAAGCTCTCCCTTTCCAATCTTAACTCCCCTTTCCAGGTGGTATGTGTCTTTGGTCAGGCAGTGGCCTCCAACCCCTGCTCCGGGCCAGAGGATAGCTCTTGTAATGCCCTCGCCCTTTAAGCTGTCAATTCCTGTCCTGACATCATAGACATTTATGCCCATAGCCTCACAGTAAAGGGCAAGCTGGTTGATTGCTGCAATCTGAAGATCGCGGAAAGTGTTTTCTGCTGTTTTAGTAACCTCGGCTGCAGTTGCACTCATCGGAATAACCTTTCCGACCGTGAGCACAGGGGAGTACAGCTCAACAGCCCTCTTTGTGCTTGCTTCATTAATTCCACCCACGATCCTGTCATGTTCCCTTATGTTCTTCAGAAGCCTGCCTACCATTACCCTTTCAGGGGCGTGTGCAAGAGCAAAATCTTCTCCTGCTATCAATCCGGATTCTTCCTCAAGGATATGCTTTGCCATTCCTTCAGTTGTTCCGGGAGTAATTGTGGATTCAAGTACTACAAGCATACCAGGCCTAAGGTATTTTCCTACGTTTCTGATCCCATCCATAAGGGCGCTGAAATCAGGTTCAAGGTCTTTAGGATTTGCAAAAGGTGTCTGAATTGCAAGTGTAACCGCATCAAGTTCGGAGATTCTTGAAAAATCAGGCGTGCACTCAAACTTTCCTGCTTTTACAACCCTTCCAATAAGGTCTTCAAGACCAGGCTCTTCTCCTTTGAGCGGGCTTTCTCCCCTGTTGAGCATATCAATCTTATATCCTGAACTTTTTGAGTTGCGCTGGAAACCGAGGACTTTGTCAAAACAGGGAGCATCTGCGAAAAGGACAGCAGCAGGGATTCCTACATATCCCATGCCAAGCACACCGATTTTTTTTATAGGACCGCGTTCCTTTAGAAGTTTTTCTAATTTGCTCATAATTATCACTTTCAGATATTGTTTTTTAAAATATTCTTCTCTTTTTCCCTGAGGTTTTCGGATTTTTGCTTCATTTACAATTTATCTTTTGTGCGGTTTACTCTCCTACTTCAATCAGTCTTTCTTCTTCGTAAGACCTGATGGCTGCCATTGCTACTTCAAGCGCGTGTTTTCCATCTTCACCGCCGGGGTTTGGTTCTCTACCTGTCTGAATACAGTCTCTGAAATAGGCGAGTTCATTTTTCAGTGGTTCACTTGGCTCAACTTTTGCTTTCCTTATCCAGCCGTTATCATGCAGCTCAACTGTCTGGTCAATGTAGTCCAGATAAGCTACGCCCTTTACCCCTATTGCTGTCAGATGCCTTACCTTATGAGGAGTCAGCCAGTTAGTTTCTACAACACCTGCAAAGTTGTGGTCCATACGCAGGATAATTGAAGCGTGGTCTTCAAAATAGTGGATGTCTGCACCTGCAATAGCATAAACCCCCTTTATCTTCTTGCCGTAAAGATATGAGATGATATCTATATCATGGACACCGATGTCCAGAATTACGCCAACGTCTCTTATCCTCGGGTTATAGGGACCTACTCTCCTTGTAGAAATAGATACTATCTTGCCCAGAATTCCTGAATCTATTATTTCCTTGAGCCTTATGACTGCAGGGTTGAAACGTTCGATATGACCAACCATGAGTACTTTTCCTGCTTTTTTTGCAGCTTCAATCATGAGGTCTGCATTTTCAACCGTGTCTGCAATTGGTTTTTCAACAAGGACATGAAGGCCCGCTTCCAGGGCATCAAGGACCACCTGTTTATGCAGTTTTGTGGGTACAACAACACTTACTGCATCAAGTCCTTCGGCAAACATTTTTTTGTAATCTGTAAAGGCTTTTGTTTTAAACTGGGCAGCCATGGATTCGACTCTGTCCTTGTCTATATCCGATATTCCGGCAAGCTCCACGTCATTCATTTCACTGTAGATTCGGACGTGATTCTGTCCCATGGCACCTGTGCCTATTACTCCTACTCTGATCAAGGTTTCACTTCCTGTTTTAAAAATGCGGTTACGTCCTGGAATTAATCAGTCCTTTGTATAGAACTCTTTGACTTCCTGAATTATATTCTGCACATTGTCTCTGGATAAAGCCGGATGTACAGGAAGGGAAAGAACTTCTTCTGCCGCTTTCTCCGAAACAGGCAGGGAATCCCTGTACCCCAGTTCTTTATAATAGGGTTGTTTGTGAATTGGTATAGAGTAATAAACTCCTGTACCTATGCCTTTTTCCTTCAGGAAATCTGCCAGCTCGTCTCTCAGTTTAGCTCTTATTGTATACTGGTGGAAGACATGAGTATAGTCGGATTTTACTGTTGGAGGCACAATCCCTGAAACGCCTTTAAATCCGGCTGAAAGCATGGATGCATGTTTCTGTCTGGCAGCATTAAACCCGTCCAGTTTTCCTAACTGGGCAAGTCCAATCGCGGCTGAAATGTCAGTCATGCGCAGGTTAAAGCCCAGCATTTCATGAAGGTAACGGACTTTAGAGCCGTGAGCCCTGATCATCTTTGATTTTTCTGCAATTTCTCTGTCACTGGTTGTAATTATTCCGCCTTCGCTTGTTGTCATATTTTTAGTTGGGTAGAAGCTGAACGCCCCAGTCCCAAAACTGCCTACCTTCTTCCCCATGCATTCTGCACCATGGGCCTGGCAGGCATCTTCTATCACGACAAGTTTGCGGTCTTCAGCGATTTCCATTATAGCTTTCATATCTGCTGACTGGCCGTAAAGGTGGACAGGAATAATAGCTTTTGTTTTTGAACTGATCTTTTCCTGGATTTTTTCAGGGTCTATGTTGTATGTATCCGGTTTAATGTCTGCAAAAACAGGTTTTGCCCCGGTGTAAAGGACACTGTTTGCAGTGGCAATAAATGTAAAAGGACTTGTAATTACTTCTGCTCCTTGTCCAATGTCATGGGCAAGAAGTGCAATGTGCAGAGCTGCGGTTCCGGAGTTTACAGCAACTGCATATTCGCAGCCCGTATACTCGGAAAAAGCAAGCTCAAATTCATCTACTTTTGGTCCCTGTGCGATCACGCCTGAGCTCAGGACCTTCGTTACTGCATCAATCTCTTCCTTGCCCAGCAGGGGCTTGGCGATTGGGATCATTTTCGGGCCTCTTAATAATCTCAATAATGTTTTATTGTACTTATTTTGTTTTTTCAATTATTTATATCATGTTTAAATTTTTAAGATCTTCGGGGAGTTCCTGTATTTTTGCAGGCACACCGAGCGCCAGTTTCAATGGAGGGACGTCTTTTGTTACAAGGGCTCCAGCGGCAACCATTGCTCCTTCTCCTATCTCCACTCCTGGGAGTAGAGTTGAGTTAGCGCCAATAGATGCTCCTTTTCTCAAAACAGGGCCTTTAAGTTCATACTTTTTACGGATAGGATATTTGTCGTTGGCTAGAACAGCACATGGTCCAATAAATACATTGTCTTCAATAAGCACGTTCGTTGGAATATATACATTTCCCTGGATGCTGACGTTGTTTCCTATCTTTACGTTTCCGTCTATGATGACGTTCGTTCCGATAAGTACATTGTCTCCTATATGTGTGTTTTCCCTTATCATTACGTTATGTCCGGTCTTGAAACTTCTTCCAGTATTTACACTGGAGAATATTGTAGAACCTGCTCTAATTATCGAGTTAGGGCCTATAGTGCAGCCCGGAAAATCGAAGTCCTCTATTTCCATATTTTTTTTGAGAATTTCCATGAGGATTTTATGTTCTGGATACCCCAGTATTACTTTCTCCAGAACCACTGTATCTTCTCCAATCACGGAGTTGCCATAAATCCTGGAAGAGGCATGGATCTTGAATTTTTTTGGATTCATATTGTTTCCCTTTTTCTTATTCTTTAGATTCATTCGATATATTTCAAACGGGATCAAAACATCCTTAATATTTTACACGCTTTTGATCGTATGTATTTGTTTTTCTATCCCGGACTATCTGGCTGTCGTTGTTCAGTTTTCCTGTACTCATTCCCTTCAATCTCGTAACTGTGTGAATTTTTTTAACTTTAATACACTTTATAATTATATAACGGATATGGTTTATCTATCTATCCTATCTTTTTCTCATTTTTTGATATACATATTTAATTTGTCGCGTTCGTTTTGCATAATTGCTCTGCACATGTATTCGTGGTTCTCTATCGTTATTTTTGCACTGGATTCTTGACAATGCCTCGATCTTTCTGCAACACTGTTTTTAATGTCAAACTCTACAGTAATAAGTTTATATGATAGTACTACAATTTAAAAATTATCTAATTGTACCCAAACAGACTGTCTCAAAACTAAAGCTAATTCTACAATTGTGTCAATTTTTTCTACTATAAGGTTAATTCATATCTAAATTTCTCTGTTTTAAGTAGTTATGTTTTTAAGGTCAACGGTTCTCATTATCCAATTGTAGAAATGGTTTGAGTTTTGAGACAGCCTGCAATACTTAGTTTTTGACGGTTTCGTAGAACCAAAGTAAAAACAACCTTCCTGTCCAGGGAATGCTGGGGTTCTATTATCAAAAAAGGTAAGGAAAAAGGACTTTCATTTTTTGAGCTTGTTATTCAAAGAATATCATGTTCGTTTTTAATAATGAGCTTGTTTCACAATTTCTTATTCGGCCTCAATATTTTCACCACAAGAATATTTTCTGCACATTCCTTTTATAAAAATGACTGAAATGCCCGGAAGGGCGAGTTTTTCTCTAATAAGGTCCGAAAGTTCTGGGTTAGAAGACTGCTTTTTTACTTCACTCCCTGCCTCCTTTTCGGCTTTACTTTTGTCCTGTTTTTCCCTATCTTTGCCTTCTTTTCTGTTTTCATCATCCATATCAAAAACTGAGACATCAGGAATTATTGCTTCCACCACTTTCCTGAGCTCAGGAACTTTCTGCCCTCCTGTCATAGCTGCAACTTCGTTCTGGAGCACAAGGACAAGCACTTCATAACCTTCACTTGCAGCATTTAAGAGCCCGAGGATGCCGGAATGTGCAAGGGCAAAGTCCCCTATTACGGCTATGCCTTTTTTCTCAAAGCCGCAGGCAACCGAAATTGCCGAACCCAGTGCAAAGCTAACATCAACTGCAGCAAGAGGTTCGGGGGCGCTCCGGACAGAGCAGCCCATGTCCCCTGCGATCCTGACATTAAGTATGCGGAGGAAATTGTAGAGCGGAAGATAGGGACAGTCCTCGCAGATTGAATCCCTTCCTTTCTTTCTGGATTCAATAAGCTTGAAGTCCGCAGGTTTTGAGACTTTATATTCTTCGATATGCTCAAGTGCAAACTCTATATCTTCAGGTGTTATTTTCCCGAATGGGAGGTGCCCTGTCTTTTTGCCACAGACCTTGCCTGAAATGCGAATCTGCTCTTCTATGAAAGGCTCGGACTCTTCAACCACCAGAGCCCTCTGCTTGTCTTTCAAAAAAGCTTCGATTTTCTTTATGGGAAGTGGGTTTACAAGGTTAAGGACAAGGTGAGAGATCCCCTTATGTTTGCCTGATATTTTCAATACATCTTCGACAAGCGCAGATGCAAAACCCGAAGAGATGATTCCTATCCTTTCAGCTCCTCTGGTCCGCTCAACCCCTTTTCTTATTTCATTCAGGTCGGTATTTTCGGCTTCTTCTTCAAGCATCGGATAAACTTTAGAGTGAAAATGCTGGTGTTTTTCCATCATCCGGAGCTTCCAGATAGAACGATCAAATTCGGGGTGAGGAGTTGAAGCCACAGGAAGACGTTTGATTTTTCCTTTACATTTCTCCAGGTCTGCGCTTACTCTAACTATGACCGGAATACGGCTCTCTTCCGAAAGCTCATAAGCCCTCCTGAGTGTTCTGTAGGCAGCTTCAGGACTGTTCGGGTCAAATACAGCAACTTCGGCTATTCTGCCGTACCAGCGGGAGTCTTGCTCATTCTGAGATCCTTTTATACCCGGGTCGTCTCCTGTAATGATTACAAGCCCTGCCCCTATGCTGTGTGTAACCGAGGTTATAAGCGGGTCGGAAAGGAGATTCATGCCGACATGCTTTACAAGCACAAGAGCCCTTTTGCCAGAAACCGAGGCTCCAAGAGCCATTTCCAGCGCAACTTTCTCATTTGTAAGCCAGCTGGCTCTGTAAGTTAAAGTGTTTGTTTTAGTTGGATGAGTCTCAGTTTTCAAAAAAAGTTCCATCAGGGAGGTAACAGGATATCCGGGAACTCCTGTTATGAGTGTGACGTCATTGTCAACGGCTGCAAGATAAAGGGCTTCAAACCCATTACACTGTGCTGTTTCTTCGTTCAAGTTGACCCCCTTTCGGGAAATATAGGAGTTTTGCTATATTCCGACAGTCTTTAATTGGTTTTTTCCATTATCATTGGCTTTATCTCTGTTCCTGGAACAATGGATTCTTCGGGCTTTCCAAACCAGGGCAGGGATGCAAGAGCACCTATTACCCCATTGCCGTTAAGCAGGACTTCCACATTGTTTTCTTCAGCGCAGTGCAGGGCATACTCCTTTGAAACTCGTTCTGTCCGGCAACGGTTGCTGTACGAGTAAAGCCCTTTTGTGTAAAAATCAGATAACACTACAAGCCCTGTTTCTCTGGATGCGCTGTATTTTTCAATGGCTTTTTTAAAGGAATTGACCAGCCTTGACTTTGCTTTTTTGTCTACACAGCCAAACTCCAAAACCGTTGACATGCAGTTCTGGGTCTTTTCAGGGACAGGAAAGAGCTGGACAAGGGCATGGGAGAGATAAACGGCTTCCTTGCAGTCCAGTTCTTTTGCGATATTGTGAGTCAGTGTCCAGGTGGCTCCTATATCCTTGGAGTCTGTATCATCTATTCCTATAAGGACGCGGTCCCTGCGTGGAACTACAACAGTACCTTTCGCACAGCGCTCTCCTCCAGATTCGGAAATTCTGTAGCGTAGAACCCCATCAGCAAAGGCTCTGCAGCGGGTTGCACCGACGCCTCCTCCTCCCAACCCTGCATAGCTGATCTCCACTTCGTTCCCCTGAACTATAACGGATTCGATGCCTGCTGCTGCAAGCGAGGGTTTGAGTTCGAGCTTTGAAGCCCCGGTTTTCATTAAATAACGGATCATGTTTCCCGTTGAACGGGCCTTCAGGATAAGAGGAGCCTTTGCATAATGGTAAAGGGACCAGGCTGCCCCACTGTAGCAGTTGGAGTGTTCTATAATCTCCGCATATTCATTTTTCGCGTCACAGACCGCATAAATGCCCCTATAAGGCACGGTATAGGGGTCATCAAGATTTACTTCTTCAGTTTGTCTGTTGTCCAGTGCACAGGCGTTTATATGTTTTGTAATGCCTAAGGCCTCCTTTTTACGGAAATAGAAAGTGGGAGGATAAATTGCTTGTCGAAAGCCCATTTCCTGTAGATTTATTAGTATATTATAGCAGTATTCGAGATGTCAGGCTGTTTTACCTGAATTATAAAGTTTAATATAATTAGAAGTTAAAGAGCTGGAATAGAATGATACGATATTAAAATAGCTGTTTAATATAAATGCTTCGAAAAATACAAAGAATAATTATTTTATGGTGCTTTTTTTTGTTAACTCTCAGCCAGGCTTTTTAATCCCTTTTTATCAGTAATAAAGAAAGCTGTAACTGCTTCTATCAAAAATACCGCCAAAGAGCAGTATTTTTTCACAGAACTCATCGTATATCTGTGTAAATTCTCCATATTACGTGTTTTTTTTGGCTACTTTAAGCACGTCCTCTATTAGAGATCTAATAGTCTAAGTCCTCCCCAATTTCCGACTAAGGATTTGAATTTTGCTAGCAGTTTATTATAAAGCTTCTTTTCTTCTTTGTATTTCTTTCTGAATCAAAAATGTTTAGAGGGCAGCTTAGCATATCGAAAAGTTTGTTAAAATTGAAGTTAATTTCTGAAATAATAAGCGGAACTATTTTGTATCCCAGATTCCGCAGTATTTTTTGAAAATCAATACTTCTCTTGATAGTGTTTTTGAAATTTATTAAATTAATTTAAACACTTAACAGAACCTGTTAAAAATTGAATTATATCGTTTTTTGGTCTCTAAATACATTATAGTAATAGCTACTTTCCCTCCTGCATTAAACTCCAAAAAATATACGTTTTATTGAAAATCGACAGCAGGAAAAACTATGAATATGCGAAAATTTACCGCGGAAACTGGGTATAAATACTTTTTTCGCACAGAACTCGGAAAAAACCGAATTCTAGAAGTTTGAGTACCGTTTTCCAAAGAATCACGCATTTTCTCAATTTGACAGCCAACTTTTTAGAAAAACAAGATCGATAGACAGTTTTTTATCACAATTTGGTGATTCTCTTAAAAATATGCTTTGTTTTTTTGTCATGCAACAAAAATGAAATCGACATTGGAAGACACTGAAAACATTTAATAATTATTAAAAACGTGGCTGTCCCCCCTTACAGTATAAACGATTTTTCAAAAGTGTACAACTATGTACAATGCAAAAAATTTAGGTTCACTATCGGGTAGTTGAGAACGCAAAAGTTTAAATAGTATCCGTCCTTATATACTAGTTGGATATTTGTCGATGGCCAAATTTTGTTAACAAAAAAAGATAAAGAAAATTTCAAAAATTAGATGAAGCAAATAACAAATAGGCCGTTTGATATTGATTCCAAATCTGAAATTATTTGATTAGTTACGAAAAATTTAGGGAAAACGACCCTGTTGAGAAGTAGTTTCCACTAAAACAAGGATTGAAACTCTCTTAATTTATATTTATCAATTTCCATTATTTTCTGTTGAGAAGTAGTTTCCACTAAAACAAGGATTGAAACTCTTTTATCTTCCTAAGAAGATAAAATCTTAGCAGGGGGTTGAGAAGTAGTTTCCACTAAAACAAGGATTGAAACCCCAAAAGTCTCTATATGTCTTGAACGTAATGCGGTTGAGAAGTAGTTTCCACTAAAACAAGGATTGAAACGTTATTCCTATTATATCTCTGCTATCGCCATGGAGTTGAGAAGTAGTTTCCACTAAAACAAGGATTGAAACTGTAATAATTTATTTTTTCCATTTCTTTGTATCGCCGTTGAGAAGTAGTTTCCACTAAAACAAGGATTGAAACACCCTTTTAGGAAGCATATAAAATGCTTCAACCTGTTGAGAAGTAGTTTCCACTAAAACAAGGATTGAAACAGCTCGCCTTGCTCCTTTCTTCTCATTGTTTTACGTTGAGAAGTAGTTTCCACTAAAACAAGGATTGAAACTTTTAAGAAGGAATTCTAATTGTCGGTTGACTTCGTTGAGAAGTAGTTTCCACTAAAACAAGGATTGAAACAGCTGCGTTTTCTTCTTTCAGCTCCTTGAGTCCCTGTTGAGAAGTAGTTTCCACTAAAACAAGGATTGAAACCGTCACCCGGAACTTCATCCTCTACCGTTGCAAAAGTTGAGAAGTAGTTTCCACTAAAACAAGGATTGAAACATTTTTCTCATAATTATTTTCCTCCATTTTATATTTGTTGAGAAGTAGTTTCCACTAAAACAAGGATTGAAACGACGTCTGGGGAACAGGTTGGAGAACGTGAGCTCTGTTGAGAAGTAGTTTCCACTAAAACAAGGATAGGTTCATATGACCCTTCATTTCTCTAGTTATTGATTTTTAATATCTTTTTTATTTGTCTAGGGGTCATATGAATCAAAAGTGGATTGAAACACTGTGTAGATTTCCTCTATTGGTCCCAGGTTGAGAAGTAGCTCCCACTAAAACAAGGTTGAAACAGAAGATTTTTTTGGAATCTATGCCAGAATAGCGTTTTTGAAACACATCAAATTAATTTGAACCATTAATGCAACCTGTTGAAAATTGAATAATATCGTTTTTTTGTCTCTAAATACAGCATAATAATCGCTGCTTTCCCTCCTGCATTAAATTCCAATAAATCCGCGTTTCATTGACAATCGATAGCATGAGAAATTATTAATATGTGAAATATTACTGCGGAAACTTGGTATAAACACTGTTTTGCGAAGAATTCGGAAAGAAACCGACTATAGAAGTTTGAGTACCGTTTTTCCAAAGAATCACGTTTTTCTCAATTTGACAGCCAACTTTTCAGAAAAACAAGGTCGATAGGCAGTTTTTTATTATAATGATTTGATTTTGTTAATAAAATGGTTTGGAAATCGACTTGTAGAACCAAAATAAGTTATGGAGCTTGAAAGAGACACAAAAATAAGTAATTGCGCTGACAGAAGTGAACTGCCAGATCTTATCAGGTTATCTCATCCAATCAATTAAGGGTTTAAATTAAATGTAATAAACACTTAAACACTTAATCTGAGTTCTGACCAGCGAAAAGCAGTACTAGTAAATTTTCCGCTTTCCTGAGGTTTTTACATGAAACTTACAAAAATTGTGCAGACCCTTGAAGAGATAGCTCCACCTGAACTTGCCGACGACTTTGATAAAGGTAGAATTGGTTTGATCCTCGGGCTTAAGGATGATGTGAGCAGGATTGCAGTTGCTCTGGACGCAAATTCTTACGTGCTTGAAAAAGCGGCTGAAATTGGGGCGGACATGCTGATTACACATCATACCCTGATCTTTCATCCAGTAAACATAATTTCAAATTCTCTGGCATCTTCCCTTAAGATCGCGCTTGACAACGGAATATCCCTCTACAGTATGCACACAAATTACGACAGAGCCGATGGAGGAATTAATGATGTTCTTGCAGGCAAAATCGGGCTCAAAAATATAAGGACATCAGAGATTGGAAGGATAGGGGAAATTGAAAGCTGTTCATCGGCTGAACTGGCAGCTTATGTTTCAGGTTGCCTGCAAACTCCTGTCATGTATGCCGGGGAAAAGAAAGAGATCAGTAAGGTTATGGTTGTGGGAGGCAGCGGCTTCCGGAATGAGTTCCTTGAAATCGCAAGGAAAAATGGGGTTGATGCCTTTATTTCATCCGAGCTTAAACATGACGTCCTCAGAATGAACGAAGACCTCTGCCTGATTGATGCAACCCATTATGCAACTGAGAACCCGGGTATGAAAGCCTTATGCCCCAGACTGCGCAGTCTTCTTGGAATTGAGGTCGAATTTATTGATCAGCCTTCCAGGCTCAGGGTAGTTGACTTCATAGCTGACAAGAATAAAGCTCTACTTAATATAAAAGAAGGAAATGAAGACTGTAAACAGAAAAAAGAGGAGAAGGACTCGCTTGATCTCATGCTTGTAGAGCAGGCAAGAAACCAGATACGTTCGGATTATCGGCGCAGCCTGGGCAGTGAAAACCGAAGAAGGTACCTCGAATAAGCTCTTCAACAAGTGACATTTTATAAATGTTACTCAAAAAGTATAATTCATGTTTCAATTGAATTCAAGTAATTTTCAAAAATTCATGTCTTAATGGAATTCAAATAATTTTCAAAATGCTTTTTTAAAAGGTTCGTTTCTTTTATTTCAGGCAGAGAGGACATTATTGTCTCGAGATAGCCATAATCTTTGAGAAGAGAAAAAGTTGCAGGGAAATTTATGTCAAAAATCCAGCTTAGACGGAGAAGCTTTACGTCATTTCTGTTTTTCATATCCACGATTTTTGGCATTCTGTTATTCAGAATCTCTGAAACTATAGGTTCTGAATATCCTTGAGTATCAGGCAGATATAATTCTAATGCTGGATTCAGATGTTTACCTCCCGAATATTCTTCACTGGAAAGCTTCAAGATATCAATCTTATCTGCATCCCTTATCAGCATGGAGAAAAAATTAAGCTTGCTGCACTTATCTATATATTGTGGGATCTCCATCAGGTTGTGGTATTCTATGGCTTTCAGGATGAGATTTTCTTCTTCTGCTGAAAGGCGGGATAGAACTTTTTTCTTGCTCAGAATTTTCACACTCAGGACAGCGTGGTTCTCTGATTCTGAATCTCTAAACGTTTTATATTTCATAAACTGTTCAAAACGTCCCAGGTCATGAAATAGAGCTATTACTTCTGCAAGCATGCATTCCTTTTCGCTTATCTTTTCAGATTTTGAAAGTAAAAGAATATTTTCACAGACTCTGCTACTGTGTTCGATCTTTAACTCAATATTTTCACGAATAAAAGGGTCAGGAGAAGAAAATTGTCTTACATATTCGAAAAACCATTTCCTGAAAAAATCCAGGTCTTCCTTCTGCATGCTCCTGCAATAAGAAATATGAGGTATTATACTTTATGCATATCTTGAAGATTTTGTACTGAAAAGGTTTTTACTGTTTAATAACAATAACTACCTGATCTGGCCAAGATAAGTGATATAATCTCCTTTAATATAATGGCCCCCTAATAAACTGTATAAGTTATATATAGGAGAAACACTCAAAATAAATAAGTCTATACTGGAATAGCAGGAAGAGATTCAGTCCAAAATAGAGGGATGTCTCTGGGGGCAGGAAGAATTTAAAGTGATCAGTCATTAATATAATTACTATAAATATAAAATAGTTATTTGAGTAATTACTTATAGGATGATTTTATTTACATTACTAAAGATAATTTAAGATATTATATATAATGTAATATTATCTTTATACAAAATAATCTTATACAGAATAATCTTATACTTTACAGAGTAATCTCTATACATAAATAATGATGAGATACTGCTTATAAATAATTCCAGTGGAACTCATTAGAATAAATCGGGGTATTTAATGAGCTCAATTAAAAAAATTTGTTTCATCGTATGTTCTTTAAGTCTTTTGGCTTTTGCTTTATCTTTTACCTCAGGTTTTATACCTGTAGCAGAAGCAGTTGAAACTCAGAATGCTCTCGAAGCTGGGGTTCCTGTCGCTCTTACTCTTGAAGAAGTACTTGCGCAGCGCCCGACTTCTGTAGAAGGCATGTTAAAGAAAGGCAATGACCTCTATTCCCTCAAAGAATATGAGCTTTCTATGGAATGCTTTGAAGACGTACTTAAAACGGACATTAACTCATCCATGGCATGGTATGGGAAAGGATGTGCTCTCTACTCTCTGGATAAAAATGAGGAATCAATCAGCTGCTATGACAGGGCTATTGCAACCTTCCCGCTTTCTTCCGAAAACTGGTATGAAAAAGGAAACAAGTCCCTTCAGGCGCAAAATTTTATAGAAGCGGTCACCTTCTGCAAGAAAAGTTTCGCTACGGATGACTATCTATCCAGATTATGGTTCCAGAAAGCTCTTGCCTCCGGAAAACTCGGTCTTGACCAGGAAGCTTTAGCCTCTTATGAGAGTTCAATTCAATTTGGCTTAAACTCCTCAAAAGCTTTGGAAATGCAGGGAAAAGCGTATGTCGGACTTGAGAACTACAAAGAAGCAATGAGCTGTTTTGATAGAGCACTTAATATTACCCCGGAAAATTTTGAACTCTGGAATCAGAAAGGAACAATGCATGATATCTCCGAAGATTATGAAACTGCAATAAAATGTTACGATCAGGCTATTTCCCTTAACCCTGACTTTGTGGAGGCCTGGTACAATAAAGGCGCAGACCTTGAGAAAATGGAAATGTATCAGGATGCTCTGACATGCTATGACTTTGTCCTCCTTTCAGAGCCCGATAACCTTAACGCTCTCCAGAGGAAAGGGTTCTGTCTCGAACAGCTTGGTAGAAATGAAGAGGCCCTGCAGTGCTATGATAAGATACTCGTTTACAGTCCTGATGACACTGATACATGGTACAGAAAAGGTTTCGTGCTCAATGCAACTGGACAGTATGACGCTGCGATAAAATGCTATGAGAAAGCCCTTAATCCTGATGCAGGAATTAATGTAGAGGAAGCTGGAGATAGCCTTCTAGAAAAACTTAATGCTTACGACTCTACACTTTCCACTTATTCTGAAGATCCCGAGTTTAAATCTCCTGCGACTAAAGTCTGGTACGATAAAGGACTTGCCTTTGACAAGCTCGAGAACTACGAGTCTGCCCTTGAGTGTTATGATAGGATTCTTGAGAGCGAGACAGGACATGCAGTTGTCTGGTATAAAAAAGGGCAGGATCTTGATAGACTGAACAGGTTTAAAGAAGCTGTTGACTGCTATGATAAAGCCCTGAAGCTGGACTCTGGATATGCCAGAGTCTGGTATAAAAAGGGCTACGGTTCTTCAAAGCTTGGGCAGTACAAAGATGCCGCAAAAAGTTTTGATGAAGCAAGCAAACTTGATGATAATTACACACTCGCATGGTATGGTAAAGCTTTTGCCCTGGCAAAGATAAAAAAATATGAAGATTCCATTGTTTGCTATGACAGAGTCCTTGCATTTGCACCTGATAGTCCCGAAATCTGGTACAACAAAGGTCTTCTCCTTGACCAGCTCGGAAGGCAGCAGGAAGCTTCAGACTGCTACAACCAGGCTCTCCAGATAGATTCAGGTTATTCTATTGCTCGCTTCAGATTGAATAAGAATATGGAAACCTTGTCCGGAAACTCAACTTCCTCATCGCTTGAACGTAAAAATCAGAATATCGGTCCGCAGAGGACAATTTCAGTAAATTTCTGGTCTTACCTTTTAAACCACGATTATAAAAGCTCTGAAGATCGTTTAGACCTTTTAGGAAGCCTTAAAGACATGAGTCCAGAATTCAGTTACGATGCGGTATGGTACGGCAAAGCTTCAACATACAGCAAAATTGAGATGTATGATGATTCACTTTATTCCTACGAAATGGCTCTTGCAATTAATCCTCTAAGAACCGAGGCATGGTATGAGAAAGGGTCAGTCCTTGACAAACTCGGAAGAAGTGAGGAAGCACTTGACTCTTATAAGAAAGCCCTGGATATTGACCCTCGCTCGAGTAATGCATGGTATGCTTTGGCTTCTACCTCAAGCGATCTTGGAAGGTCTCAAGAAGCAGTTGCTTACTATGATCAGTTACTTGCTCTTAACTCCAATGATTCAGAAGCCCTCAAGGGAAAATCTCTTGCCCTTGTAAGCCTTGGAAGATATGATGAAGCAATTGCCTGTTTCAATCTTCTTCTTGAACTTGAGCCTGAAAACATAGAAGCCCTGGGAGGCCGAGCTTTTGCTTTAGCCAGGTCCGGAAGAGAGGAAGCAGCACTGCAAGACTATGACCTGATTATGGAGCTTGACCATAACAACTCAAAGGTGCTGGCCGAAAAAGCTTCCTTCCTCGAAGAACTCGGCAGGTATGAGGATGCGGCATTAACCTATGGGGAGATTCTCAAGATCACGCCTGAGAACAGAGAGATAATTTACCGACAGGGCAAAGCTCTGGAAGCTCTGGAGGATTTCGAAGGAGCAATCGCCTGTTATGACCAGATCCTTACGCTGGACCCAAAAAATATTGATGCAATTAATAACAAGGGTTTTGCTTTTGCTAAAATGGGGAGATATCAGGATGCACTTGCAACCTATGATGAAGCACTCGTGTATGCTCCAGACAACCCTGCATCCTGGTATTTCAAAGGGTGTGCGAATTTCGCAATAAGCAGTAATAATGCTGCTCTTGATTGCTTTAATAAAGTGACGCATTTAAAGCCGGACTGTATAACGGCATGGTATAATAAGGGATACCTACAAAATGTACTGGGATACGTTGAAGAATCGATAAAGTCTTATGAGGGTGCTCTTGAAATCAACCCCAATGCTCCTTCTGTCCTTTATAACAAGCGTTTTTCCCACCATCGAATGAAGGAATTTAATGAAGCTTCGAGATGTAAGGCAAGGCTTGATTTAGTGGATCCCGACTTTGAGGCAGCTCTGAAAAATCGGGGAACACGTATCTTTATTCCCCAAACCTACAAAGGCAACCTTGATTACTCCTTACCTGTGAGATGGTATGGTGGGGAGGATAATGTTTCTCTAAACACCAGCATAAACACAACTCAAGTTTCTCAGCAGTTAAACAACAATTCCTCTGAAATTGAAGAGGAAGATGAAGAGGAATATGAAAGTTACTTTGAATCCGATGGAGATGACGGGTGGTATATTCCTGAGCCTGATGATGAGCAGAAAAATGAAGACCAGGAAAATAATGACTACGATGACTGGTATGTTCCTGAGCCCGATGAGGTTTAAGAAGCAAAAATGAAAATAAACTAAAAAATAAGAATTTTGTGGTATGCCTGAAACTTTACATGCATACCAATAAACTTTTTTTCTAAAAAGCTCAGTGTTCGGATTTTTCCCAGTATTCTTCGGCTTCCTCTTCCATTTCTTCCAGTCTGTCGTAATAGTCCGGAAACTCGTTAAGATGAGCCAGAGCAATCTTTCCTGTCATTATAGGGTCGTCGTTTGTGACATTTGTTACGGGATCTATGCTCCCATGTTCCAGCTCTATGTCCATGCCTCTGCGGAACTGGTCAACATCGAATTTATCCCAGGTTATTCCAAGTTTTTCCCCAACTGTCTTTGCCTCTTCAGCACTAAAATTTTTCGTTACCAAAATTATCACTCCATATAAGGGCTTGATATACTTTTGTACTTAAGTTTTGTCCTGCACTTTGTTCATTTTTTCCGCTTTTCTTTTCACAGGAGTTTTTCTTCCGAATAAAAAAGCACTTCCTGCCATAAAGAGTATTTCCTTCACTATATTTATAACAGATATCAAGTTATGAATAATGGAGCTACACATGTCAGAAAAAGATACTTTGTTTATAAAGCGTGCTATTGAGCTTTCCCTCGAAAGTGTAAAAAGAGGCGGAGGGCCTTTTGGTGCCGTAATAACGAAAAACGGGGAAGTAGTTTCTGAAAGCAGCAACCAGGTCACCCTACTTAATGACCCAACCGCTCATGCCGAGATCAGTGCCATAAGAGAGGCAGCCCGGAAACTGAATACCTTTGATCTTAGCGGGTGCGAGATCTACGCTTCCTGTGAGCCGTGCCCTATGTGCCTCGGGGCAATTTACTGGGCAAGGATAGATAGAGTTTTCTTTGCAAACACAAGAGTTGATGCGGGAAATATCGGTTTTGACGACTCCTTCATATACGAAGAAATTTCACGCCCTATTGGGGAAAGAAAAATCAAATTCAAACAGCTCCTTCGGGAAGAAGCCCTTGAAGCTTTCAGGGACTGGGAAGAATATGAAAATAAGGTAGAATACTGAGGAACACGAAACAGGTTTTACTTTACTTTTTTACTCAAAACTGAACTATTTAACTCCAGACAAAACGTCTGATTATGTCAATGCCGGTGAATAATTCCTCATTTATGAAGGTGGTTTTGAATGAATAACTTCAGTTATGAGAGACTTCATAATAACCTTCATACCTGAAACTGGGTAAAATATATCTGAATGTAGGAAGATTTAAACCGGCCAAAATGGGGAAAACTAAACCGTCATTGACAGAAGGCAGAAAGAAAGCAGAAAAATTTATTTTTAGTAAATTGATATGGAATCCCAAATTGGACAGAAAGACAGAGATTATAATGTCTAAATGGGCTTCATGCTTCTGTTTTCATCATACAATTCAATCCTTTTCTTGAATCTTATGATTTTTTGACATTTACCATATTACTTAACCTTAACTCCCATTTTTTGTAGGGAATATATTGAATTTGAGAGTTTTATCTAATTCTCTTACTTTCTTAGGAACTTCAGTAATGATACTTTTTTCACCGAAATTTATATTTTTCACTTTTCTAA
>JASGVX010000097.1 GCA_030054735.1 Methanobacteriota archaeon
CAAAACTAAAGTAAATTCTACAATTGTGTCAATTTTTTCTACTATAAGGTTAATTCACATCTAAATTTCTCTGTTTTAAGTAGTCATGTTTTTAAAGTCAACGGTTCTCATTATCCAATTGTAGAAACGGTTTGAGTTTTGAGACAGCCTGATTTAGTATAATATTTTTTAATAAATCCCTAAAATTATAAATATTAATTATGTGTTAAAAATTTAAATAGAATTTTTTTCTATTTTATAAGAGGAAAATGATTATAATTATAATTAAAGATGTAATATCATGTTAAATTTGTTTTAAATCATCTTAAATAAATTTTTTTACAAAATAAATATTATAACCAAATATTATTGAAAAATAAGGTATTTAATAGAAAATGGCAAAGGCTCAAGTAATTTTTCCTGGCTCTGGTCAGGTGCCCAATTCTTTTTCGATGGTTTCAACTACTGTTTTCAGGACTTTTACTCTTGAATAGCGTTTATCCCTTGATTCAACAACAATCCAGGGGGCGTCTATAGTGCTCGTTTTCTGGAGCATTTCGTCAACTGCAGTTTTGTACTCATCCCATTTTTCCCGGTTCCTCCAGTCCTCCTCTGTGATTTTCCAGCGTTTTTTCAGGTCTTTCTGCCGGCTTTCAAAACGCTCGAGTTGAGTTTCCCTGTCTATGTGCAGCCAGAATTTAAGGATAATCGCTCCTGATCCAGCAAGGATTTTTTCAAACTCGTTGATCTCCCTGTAAGCCCTTCTCCATTCCTCTTCCGTAGAGATCCCTTCCACTCTTTCAACAAGGACACGACCATACCAGCTCCTGTCAAAAATGCTTATATGTCCAGCCATTGGGGCTCCGTTGCAGAAGCGCCAGAGGTACTGGTGGGCTTTTTCAGTATCATTCGGTGGGCCTACAGGCACAACCCTGTAAAGCCTCGGGTTTAGCTCCTCAACAAGGCGGTGAATATTCCCTCCTTTTCCTGCAGCATCCCAGCCTTCAAAGATTATAACTGCTGAACGTCGTTTTCTAAATAACTCATACTGAAGGGTTTCGAGCCTGGACTGGAAAAACGTTTTTGATTCTCTGTATTCTTCTATGGGGAGGTTTTTAGAGAGATCGACCTTATCCAGGGTTGAACTGTTAAGTTCTGCTAGCTTTAGCGTTTTCATGTTAAGGTACTTGATTGTCTCCTGCCCTGGAGTACGTGTTACCTTTTCTATACATGTCTCAATTGCCTGGGAAACTCTTGCCATTATTTTCAGGACTGCAAAGTTCCTGTCATTTGCCTCGATTATTGTCCATGGGGCATAAGGCAGATCGGTTCTTTCGAGTACTTTTTCAACAACAGGGAGGTATTCTTCATAGTCATCGATGAAGTCCGACTCATTTCCATTTTTCCCTTCATATTCTTCAAGAATGAGGTGGATCCCTCTCCTTTTTATTTCCTTAAAACGTTCTTTCTGTTCCTTTTCACTTATGTGAAGGAAAAATTTGAGTATTAGGTAGCCGTCATCTGCTAACTGTCGCTCAAAAAAGGTTATTTCTTCCAGGGTTTTTTCAAGGGTTAATTCGTCTTTCTCTTTTCCAAAAAGCTCTATTATTGCTCTGCTGTACCAACTCCTGTCAAATATCCCTATTCTCCCTTTGATCGGGATCCTGGACCAGAAACGCAGCAGAAAGGGCTTCTGTCTCTCCTTATAGCAGGGACTTGTCATTGTATGAAAATCAAATCCTCTTGGGTCCAGGGGGAGTATAAAACGGTTTATATCTTCTCCCATTCCTGATGCATACCAGCCTTCAAAAACAATTATAATGGGTATCTTCAACTCCCATGCCTTCCGTTGAAGCTCGCCAAGCTCAACCTGAAGTGTTTTCATATTCTCTTTATATTCCTCATTAGTTATCACCTTGGAAAGATCTATGTTCTCAAGCATGCTCAAGCCCGCTATCGTTCTGTTTAATTATTAGTTTTTATGATATGACCTGTGGATATTCTTCTTACAAATATAATTTAATGAATATCTACTTTTGCACTTTTATGTGAATAAGCGTAAAACCCTGAGTATTTAGTTCAGAGTTTGTTCACAAACTATCTGTTTCAATTTTCTAACATAATATGTCTACAAATTATTTAAATTTTTAAAATAGATGGAGACATGACACAATTAGCCTTTTCAAAATTGACAATAAAACTTTAAATGTAAAAAAATTGCATAAAATTGCTTATTTTGTCACAAAACTCTATTTAGTGCCTTTAAATTTGCATAAATAAAAGAGTCTATAGGATCTTATGTTTATAGCAAGCTGGTTGTATCCGCTATACGCGGAGGTGAAATTAAAGTGAGTTTTAATGACAGAGGGAATTCCTTCCGGGAAAGAGATAGCAGCCGCGGTGCAAGAGACAGCAGCCGCGGTGGTTTCAGAGCTGGGAGTAGCGGGCACAGAGAATGTATCCTGCAGTTTGTTCCGACTGCGGCGTTGAGACCCAGGTTCCGTTCAAGACTATTGAAGGAAGACCGGTTTACTGCAGGGACTGCCTTCCAAAGCACAGAAAGTTTTAAACCCAAAAATAGTAAAAACTTTCTATTTTAAGTTTTATCTCTAGAAGCCTCGGGAAGAGGGTTTTCAATTTTGTCTATTTAGACTCAGTTCCAA
The DNA here is from genome assembly GCA_030054735.1 of Methanobacteriota archaeon. Lineage (GTDB taxonomy): Archaea > Halobacteriota > Methanosarcinia > Methanosarcinales > Methanosarcinaceae > Methanosarcina. Next base: position 2,643 of record JASGVX010000097.1, read on the forward strand.
AATCTAGTGATTTCTACATTTTTTGATTGAAATTTTGAATTCCCCCGCAGAATTCAATTTTCGATCAAACTCAATATTCAAGCTCTTCTGGCACAGGTCAATATGTCATGCTC
>JASGVX010000098.1 GCA_030054735.1 Methanobacteriota archaeon
ATAAAGAGGGCCACAAATGATGAAAATAGTTATGTCCGGAGAACTGCAGTTGAGGAACTTGCCCGTGGCTGGCCTGAAGATCCTGAAACACTCAAATTTATAAAACAGAGGGCCACAAATGATGAAAATAGTTATGTCCGGAGAACTGCAGTTAAGGAACTTGCCCGTGGCTGGCATGACGATACTGAAACGCTCAATATTATAAAACAGATGGCTACAACAAATGATGAAGATAGTCATGTTCGAAGTACTGCAGTTCAGGAACTTGCTCGAGGTTGGCATGAAGATACTGAAACGCTCAATATTATAAAGAGGGCCACAAATGATGAAAATAAAGATGTCCGGAGAACTGCAGCTAAGGAGCTGAAAAAAATATCAGAAAGAAATTAATCGAATTCTTATTTATTAGATACCCTCTGCCCTTATTTTGCAGAAATTTTGTAACTATTCAGCCTATATAAAACAACATCAATAGCCATCTTTATTAATATCCAATAGACAAATTTCTATAATTTGATTTTCTTTGACTGCTGGCATGTCTCGTCCGGGGATGTCTACCCCGTGGGAAAAAAATTGGCGAAGCTGGTTTTTCAAATGTAGTCTGTCTCAGCAGTTCAGAGGTTTATTACGACCCCTATCCTCTCAAAGTGCTGTTCTCTGCAGACTTAGAAAATCTTAGTCATGGTTATTGGCCGGTTGACCCTGAAAGAGATGAAGGGCTCGTCAGACAGGCAACTGCTGTTATAAGAGATAAAATGTATGAAGGAGGAGGAATCGTTGTCCACTGAATAGGAGGCAGAGGCAGAACAGGAACAGTTCTCGGATGTGTACTCAAAGACCTTGGTTTTTCGGCGGATGAGGTAGTGAATTATCTTGACGAAATAAATATGTACAGAAGATTTAGAGGGTGGCCTGAGACCGAATGACAGGCAGAAATGCTAAGAAAATACTGATAAATTTTAGGGCTTGTTTGATAATGTTTTGATAGAAAGTGCTTTTTTTATAGACTTCGAGGGTGACACTCTCAATTTTGAGATGGAGAGCCTTCGCTTACTTAGTCACTTTCTCAAAATCATATTTTTTCTATCAACTTGATAGATATTGATAGATTTGATGCAATTATCAGGCGTTATATCCTGACTTCCGCTATTTTAAGCGCATGAAATGGGAGAACTCAAACAGATTATGAAAATTATGCGCTTAAAATATGGGAACTAAGCTTATACTTTGTGGAAAAAAGATTAGTATTGTAATAGGTGCTTATTTCAGGTAGCCTTTGCGTTCGAGCCATTCTATCTGGGGTCTTGTATACTTCCAGATAACATCAGCTTTTGAATCTTGAATTTCCCAGGGAGTCACAATTACAATATCACCTTCACGAATCCACATTTTTTTGTTCTTGGACCCTGGGATTCTCCCCATTCTGACAACCCCGTCCATACATTGTAAATTGACTCTTTTTGAGCCTAAGAGACTTCCTACTGTCGCCAGTACTTCGTGGTTCTCCCTACGCGGAGTACGTACCCTTGTTACTTCCGGAGTGGACGCATTCTTTACTGTTCCTTCTCGTCTTTTTCTCATATTGCTTCGATAATTAGCCAGGTTAATTCCTCGTTTGTTTATTAAAATCTTGGACTTTTATTTTTTTGATTTTATGTTTGAATTTTGCTCTGAAGATCTATAAATATATAAGAGTTCCAGTAGTCTAAAATATATAAAAAGTGTGAATTTATATATATCTTAAACCGCAAGAAACAGCTCGACAGTTTCTTGGGATCCTATCCACCCAAGCCACGATCCCTAATAAAAGCGGTCAGTCAATAAGCATCGAATTAGGATTCGTCAAAGGGTTCAAATGAGAGCATAATATATTAAAGGATTTTTTACAAGTATTTTCACAAGAATCATTAGGCAATCTTAACAATTCAGTTCAATAGATTCATGACAACTTGGGATTCTGCGCCTTTCACCTGAACATAAGGCAAAAAACAAAGATTAAAAAATGGATTAGTATTGTGCTGTATAGTTTACAGAACAACACCTATAAGATAATATCGAAATTCAGAACTTTCTGTGTTTTGGCAGGCAGTCCCTGCAGTAAACCGGCCGCCCTTCAGTTGGTTTGAACGGAACTTCAGTCTCAACACCGCAGTCAGAACAGATAACCTTGTGCATTTCCCTGGGGCCCCTACTGCCACCTCTGAAACCTCCACGGTTACTGTCTCTTCCCCTGAAGGAGTTTCCTCTGTCATTAAAACCCAATTTGTTTCACCTCCGCTTCCAGCGGATAAACATGCTTATAAAAATATGATTGGATATAATTTATTAATTAAAAACAAAAATGGAGTTTTTAATAACAGATTATACTTTTCATTATTTTTACTAATTCTACAGTCTTTTTATCATATATATAATTAGTGTTGATCAAATAATTTATATGATAAAATAAATAGAGACACGATGCCAAAATCTAGTGATAATCATAAAAATCAAAAATCACTAGATTTTGAATATGGCACAATTCTTTGAGCATGACATATTGACCTGTGCCAGAAGAGCTTGAATATTGAGTTTGATCGA
>JASGVX010000099.1 GCA_030054735.1 Methanobacteriota archaeon
ACAAAATTAGAAGAAGAAAATGAAACGGTTCCAGATCAAAAAGGGAAACAAACAAAAAGACCTACAATGAGATGGATATTTTCTAATTTCCAGGGAATTACAGAACTTATTACTCAAAAAAAAGGGAGATTTAAGTCAGAAATTTTGAATATGGAGCATATTCATTGGAAGATATTGAGTCTCATGGGGGAGAAATATGAAAATATCTATCTTTAATAACGTTAACCTGCCGAATATAGGATATAAGTTTGAAAAATATAAATTTGAAAGATATAACTTTAAAAAATATAACTTTAAAAGATATAACTTTAAAAGATATAAATTTGAAAAATATAAGTTAGAAATATATATATTATTAATAAAATAGATGGATTCATACAGAAACATAATCAACTTTTTTATTTTTAATATCTTTTATAAATATAAAGTTTTTAAGTTTTATTTATATTTTATGTCAAACTCTTATTACTTTTTAAGTAATTAGTCTATTTCTATATTTTTATTTACATTAAAATTTTTTAATTTTTAACACAGCTACTTTCGTTTTAATGCAAATGATTACTTCTTCCTAACTTTCATCATATTATTAATATATTAAATAATTCAATGGAAATAAAAGGGTCCAAAAATCATCTTTTTTCTTCCATGCGAAAAAGGGGATTAAAATCTAAACTTCAGGTATTCTGGAATTTTTAATTTTTTTTAAAAATTTTGTAATGTCTGATGATACTGATTTTATTCATGTAATATTTAAGTTAAACAAAGGTTCCAGTGGAAACTAAGGGGTCTTTACCATAACTATTAATACCGTGTACTTCCATTGCATCTACTGCAAATATGTCTTAAAATTAGAAGTTTATATACAAATTTAATCTCAAATTTTAGCTAAAGAGCATTCCAGATACATATTTAATAAGGGTTTAAGAGATGCCCTAAAGTGCGCAACTAAATTTTCAGTTCGTTCCAAATCAGCCAAAACAAAAATTTCAGGCATTAAAATTAAGAAATATCCATTTATCTATCCATCTCCCTTTGTGAATCTACGCCTTGAATGTTTAACTTATCAAGATTATTATACTAATGCCGCGTCAATCCTCAAGGATTAAGGGATTTTGAAAAGTTATAATCGACTATATGCGACATTTTACTGCTGGCACAACACTAAGTAAAAACCAGGTTTCTGGAATTACTGAGAACTAAAAATAAAACACTTTGAAATTTAACAGTTATGGCTTTCAAACCATTATTGCAATCCAAAATTTGGAATTAAAGAAGGAGAAAAATTTTGCAGCCCGTTAATTTTCTTAAACGGCTTATTTACTTTGTATATTAAAAAAATATGTTTTACAATATATATTATTTATCTATATCAGCTACCTTAACCCGTTACATCTATAGTATTATAACTTTTATCAAGAGGGTCATTTATGATAAAGGCTCAATCATTAGACGGCTTATTCGAAAAATTACTTGACGGAAAGTCAATTTTTAAAAATAAAGAAGTTCTTCGTCCTTCTTATACGCCGGACCTGTTATTACACAGGAACGACCAGATAAACAGCCTTGCAACTATCCTGGTTTCCGCACTCAGGGGAGAGACCCCTTCAAACGTCCTGATTTACGGAAAAACTGGGACAGGCAAGACTGCTGTGACCAGGTATGTAGGAAAAGAACTCGAAAGAGTAAGTGAAGACAAATCAATTTTCTGTTCTGTTGTTTATATTAACTGTGAAGTAATCGACACTCAGTACAGGCTTCTTGCAAACCTTGCCAGACATTTCGAAGAAGAGGTCCCTATGACCGGGTGGCCCACGGATCAGGTCTTCATGAAATTTAAAGAAGCAATCGATGCAAGAGAGCAGGTCGTTATCATTATCCTGGACGAGATTGACAAGCTGGTCAAAAAAGGCGATGACGTCCTTTACAACCTTTCAAGGATAAATACCGATCTCAAGAAAGCCAAGGTCAGCATGATAGGGGTTTCTAATGACCTCAAATTCACGGAGTTTCTGGACCCTAGAGTAAAAAGTTCTCTGGGTGAAGAGGAACTGATCTTTCCTCCTTACGATGCTGAACAGATCAGTGACATTCTCAAACAGAGGGCTAAAATGGCTTACAATGACGGAGTACTGGGTGAAATGGTAATCCCGCTCTGTGCAGCCTTTGCAGCTCAGGAACACGGCGATGCCCGCCGGGCACTTGACCTTCTGAGAGTTTCAGGAGAAATTGCTGAAAGAGAAAATCAGCCCCAGGTTCTTGAAGAACACGTGAGGCGCGCGCAGGAAAAGATTGAAATCGACCGCGTGGTAGAAGTTGTACGGACTCTTCCTACACAGTCCAAGCTCGTGCTCTACAGTATCATCCTGCTAAGAAGCAGGGGAAGAGAAGGCAAAAATGTCACAACCGGTGAGATGTATAATGTCTACCGCCAGCTCTGCCATCATATTTATGTGGATATTCTTACCCAGCGCAGGGTCACTGACCTTATGTCAGAACTTGATATGCTCGGTATAGTCAATGCAGTTGTGGTAAGCAAGGGCCGCTACGGAAGGACAAAAGAAATCTCTTTAAGTGTTCCTGTGGAAAATACTCGCAAAGTTCTTCTTGAAGATTACAGGCTCAAACCTCTTGTAGACTTCAAAGCCTCAGTCTTCAATAAGATGTTCTCATAAACATTCTTTAAATAAACTCTTAGATCTCTAAATCCCACTTTCCGCAGTAAATTTTCAAAAATCAATATTTTTCCTGATAGCGTTTTTTAAACAAATCAAATTATTTTGGACTTTTAATGAACCTGGTGAAATTGATTGATATCGTGTAACTATTCAACCTATCAAAACATGTCTATTGATATTGATTCTAACGTAAACTAGGAAGCTGAGAATTAACTTATGAACAATTAGAAAACGCAGTCAATCGCCAGCAGTCAAAGAAAAGCAAATTACAGAATTTTGTCGATTGGATATTAGTAAAGATGAATATTGAGTTGTTTTATATAGGCTGAATAATTACAATATCGTTTTTGATCTCTATGATACGCCATATAGGAATGGTTGAAATATTACTTCAAGTTTTCACTTTGGTAATGGCTCTATAATTGCACTTCCCAATACCAATAATGATAAATATGAGGTATAAGTGTTTGAAATTAAATTTTCACCATTCCTAAGTTTTCACCATTCCATAGTTGCTTTACCTCCTGCATAAAAGTCCAAATAAATCCATGTTTTGTTTTTTGAGAATTATTCGAAAATTTGCAATAATTGTCTCAGTTGTAGCTTTGGTAATGGAAATAGAAAGTATTTCTATGAAGGCAAAAGGTCGAAAAAATCGGGAAATTCCAAAAATACTTGTTTGAGTAACCCGGGTGTATTTCAGAAAAACGATAGCAGGAAAAATTGTGAAAAATTGAAGGACATCTACGGAAAGCCGGTTTCAAGTACATATTTACATTATTCAAAGCTCACACTATTGAATGTCGCACTATTCAAGTTTTTATCAAAATTAATGATCTAAATTTATTAGGACTTACGCAGTTGAATTGAAAACCACGAGCGGAAGTGACTTAACTGTATAAACTCAAATAATGTTGACGAGCCCGTATGTATCTGATTTTACATTTCAAGTGCGTAAGTCCTATTTATAACTCAAGTTTCGGTTTCTGTGAAAGTGTAATGAAAACTTAATAAGGCTAAAACTTTATTGAGCTTTTACTCAGATTTATCATTCAGGCTTATAATTAAAATCCAGGTATCAAGGTTTAAAAGGTAATTTTTAATGAAGATTATAGCATTTGTAGGCATGCCAGCTTCGGGAAAAACCGAAGCTTCCAGGATTGCCGCCGAGATGGGCATTCCTGTTATTATTATGGGTGATGTGATCCGGAAGGAAGTACTGAAGCGTGGGCTTGAGCCCAATGATTCCAATACCGGAATGGTTGCAACGGACCTCCGCAAGTGTGAAGGCATGGATGCCGTTGCAAGACGCTGTATTTCTCAGATAAGGGAAACAGGTTCGGAACTTGTGGCTGTGGACGGTGTGCGCGGGATTGCCGAAGTTGAGTGCTTCAGGAAGGAATTCGGAAAAGGCTTTATCCTGATTTCTATTTACGCTCCCATTGAAGTTCGATTTTCCAGGATACAGAAAAGAGGAAGAAGCGACGATATGAACAGCATCGAAGGGCTCCGTCACAGGGACGAAAGAGAACTCAGCTGGGGCATGGGGGAAGCCATAGATGCTTCGAATGTGGAAATCGAAAACAACTCTACGCTTGAGACTTTCAGAAAAGATGTTATTGATGTTTTGAGTAACTATTTAAGGTCAGGCCCAAAAAAATAATATCTCAAGACAAAGCTGGCAGTATAAAATCTCAGGAAAAGCAGAATTCAACTGAAAACCTTATGGAACAATAACATTTGAAACAATAACATTTGAAACAATAACAGTTGAAAATATAACAGTTGAAAATATAACAGTTGAAAATATAAATGGAGTACACTCATGATAAGTCTAAAGGTTTCAGCATCTGTATATCCTACGGAAGATCCTGAAAAGGTTATTAAAGCAATTTCGGGCCTTTTTATAGGAATAGAACTCCAAAAAGAAAGTTTTGACTCAATGGAATCCGAAGACTCAATGGAATCCGAAAAAGGAGTATCTCCTTCTTTCCGTATTACAGGCGAGGGAGGGCTTGATCTCCTTCTTACCCTTCACGGACTTATTCGTAGGGAACAAATCATAGACAGCATCCGTAACAAGGTTTTCAATAAAGGACTGTCCAGAGAAGGGCTTTCGGTCAGTTTTTTGCTCAACAAACAAGCAGCTTTTGTCGGAGTACCCAGCGTTCCTGCTGAAGAAGAGCCTCTAGGGTCAATCGAAGTCGCTATCAGGGCAGATTCTTCTGAGGAAATGGAAAGGCTTTTTGAGTGGCTTTTGCCTCTTACCGAAGAAGGAGTGCCTGTTGTTGAAGTAGGAATGGAATATGTGGAAAGGGTCTGAAGGAATATGTGAAGAGGAGCTGAAGTCTCGAAGCTCAAATATATGAACTTAGCCAATAAAGCTTAAAATAGAAGTGAATTAAAGGGGCTGAATCGTCATCATGCAACTGCATAAAATTAGTTTCTCATCGCGAGCGGCCGTTGAGGATCCTTTTAATTGGGCGTATACGCTCGAAGACCATGGGTATACTGGTTGGGAAATCGTGCAGGAAGGCTCCCAATGCCTGAGCAGCAAGACAATTCAGAGCCTTAAGAATATTTATGATACTACCAGCCTGGAGCTTACCCTGCATTTGCCTTTCTCGGATATGAACCTTGCAGGACTTAATGACTCAATCCGTGCAGAAGTCCTCAGGCAGATGAAGTATTACCTGATTCTTGCCTCTAATTATGTGAATCTGGCTGTGGTACATCCCGGATATCTCTCTCCTTATGGGGTGCAGGTCCCTCAGCAGGCCTATATGACAAACCTTGCCTCTATCCGGGAATTATGTGACTTTGCAGCTGATCTCGGGGTTTTGATAGCTGTCGAAAACATGCCAGATTTTCCAAAGATTTTTGGCAAATACCCTGATGAAATACAGGAAATGCTCGATGGAGTCGGGAGCCACAACGTGGGCTTTACCTTTGACGTCGGGCATGCAAACACTGTTGGACTTATAGATGAATTTCTGGACCAGCTGGGAAACCAGATTTCCCATGTGCACATCCACGACAACATGGGCAAAAAAGATGAGCATCTTCCCATTGGAGAGGGTAGCATAGACTGGAAGCATGTTATGGAAAAGCTCTCAAACTACAAAGGAATCTTTGTTACTGAAATGGCTTCGGTTGAAGAGGGGATTAAGAGCCTCGAGTTTTTAAGAAAACTTTAAGGTTTTAAGAAAACTTTAAGGTTTTAAGAAAACTGTAAAGTTTTTATAACCTAACTTCCGCCGTTTTAAGCGCATAAGGCTCTTCTGATATCCTATTATGTGCTTAAACTTAAGCGCATGAATAGTAAGTTCTAATTTAAAATCACAATCAACTGAGATAGTAGATTGTGAAATTAGATTTATGCGCTTAAATTTTGGGAACTCAGGTTATAACTATTCTGGTACTTTTAAAAAAAACATCTGGTTTTTGGTACTATTCTGTATTTTCATTCAGATGACTCTTTTTCTTTAAGATATCTTACCCAATCTCCATGCTCAATTACTGCAGTTTCGGGTTTTTCATCATAAACATAAATAAAACCCCTTATTTTCTGATGTTCTATTTCAATGTCCACATATTCCCTGTGGTACCCGCCAAAAAGTTCCATGTAATCAATGGATTTTGCAACCTCAAGCTGCTCTTTTCCTGAAAACCTGCGCACTTCTGCAACTACAGAACTGTCATCAACAGGGTAGACAGCCGGGTAAGGGCCCAGGGGGTAGAGGGCATATCCGTGGATTCTTGTCATCCCCAGAAAGTCCGACCTGTTTGCTAGGTTTAAGCGCCGATTGTTATACAATCCATTTCTGAGGCTGCCGTAAAGTGCCATTACGATTACTTCGCCTTCCACTATTTCATAAGAACGCTGCCAGCAAACATTCCTGTGAAAGACCCTGCCGTAAAGATTCCTATCTGTCCCCTGAGCCATGTCTTTTCCTTCTTCATTTATCTTTCTTCATCCGATTATTTTTAGTTCAACTTCTCCTAATCCGGCTCTTTGTAATCTGGCTCGTTTTTATCTAATTTTTATTTCGTTTTAAGTTTATCTTGTTTTAAGTTTATCTTGCTTTAAGTTTATCTTGCTTTAAGTTTATCTTATTTTGAAAAACCGCATGCTGCAAAGCGCTGGGTCAGGTCAAGATTTGCGAGCAGGAAACGGTCTTCTTTGCTGTAGGCAAGCTTTTTGTTTCCAGAAAGTTCCAGTACGCAGGTAGTTCCAGGCTTTGCTTCTTTTACCACATTTCCGTCAACCAGGATTTTTTCAACGCGCACAGGTTCGGACTGAATCCCAACAAAAAGGTGAAGCACACTTGCAGGCTCTATTTTTTTAGTAAATTTTGAGATTGTGCATTCCAGGGTATAATCAGTAGTTAAGATTTCTTTATTTGAAATAATAAAGCCCCTCTCTATTTCCTTTGCCTGGACATTTTTAAGGCGCATCCCTACCCTTGTACCGTTTGGGGCTTCGGTGATGTCTACATCATGGCTCTGGATCGAGCGGATTTCAATGTCTCTGTCCAGCGGGAAAATTTTAGTCTTATCCTTTTCCTTTGAGATGCCTTGCTTGACAACTCCGAGGACAACACAGCCTTTGCCTGTCACATTGAAAGCGTGGTCTATAAAGACTCTTGCAGGCAGATTATTAAGTTCAGCCTGTTCAGCTTCTATTTTCTCTGCCATCCCATATATTCTGGCTTTTAGGTCTTCCACGCCTTCAAAGGGGTTCTTTGAGCTTTTATTTGTGTTAAGGGAAATAAACTCCCAGTCCTGAAGTGTAGTTCCTGCAGTGATTACTTTTAACTTTGCTTTCAGCTCATCAATCGCATGAATGTGCGTGCTGTCCGATTTTGTCAGGGCAATAATTCCATGTTTAAATCCGAGCATGTCCAGCGCAATGATACATTCCCCGGTGTGGGCGTCCAGACCCTGAGGAGGAATGCACAGGACTGCAAGGTCGGAAATATTCAGTGCCGTAATCAGGGATTTAAGAGTTTTCGGATAGGTGTGAGCATCCACAAAAACCATCTTACGGCTTTCCTTATCGTTGTTATACATTGTTATATCGGAGTAAGTTCCTTTTTTCCCGAGATTTGCGGCAAGGGAAGTCCTGCCGCTTTTTTCTGTCCCTATAATTGCAACATTTACCATGCTAAGTCCCCTTTTATGAATCAATTTTTTCTAAACCAATGATATATATGTGAGAATTTTTAGTTTGTAGAGTTTATTTTGAATGCGGTTTATTGAATTTTAAAGATTAATCAATATTAATGCTTAATATTTCTGAAGCAGCAGCTTTTTGAAAATAGAACTAATTATACTCACTTTAAAGCTGCAACTTTTAGAGTATGGCTTTCGCTAACTTTGTATCTGCCACTGGTATTAATATACTACAATATATTTCTTTTCACACTGTTAGCAAGAAAACCAGGCAGGAAAAGCACCTTTTAAGATAAAGTAAATCGATTAAGAAAAATAGTTAGGAAATAAAAAGGAAAAACGCATATGAAATTCTTCGAATAACAGGCACAAAAAATGAAAGTACCTGGAAGCACTTTCATGCTAAATAACTGTTAAAAAACAAACCAATCTAAAAAGCAAATCGGTTAAGCAGGAAATCGATTAAAAACAAATGAAAACAGGTATATAGACAGTTAATCTGTCACCAGAGCTCTCCTTCCCAGATTGCCTGAGTTTTATCACTGGTGCTTTTATTGACCTTTTTGATGTTTATAAGGTACTCGTTTCCTACAGGCTGCGGTGTTTCGAAGATAGCATCCACTCCAAGCCTTTTGAGGTAATTCGCGAATTCTGTTGCAGTTTTCGGGTTCTTTACCCGGATCCTAACCTCTTCATAGAGCCTCTGTCCATTCTTTACAGTCCTGATTGAATCTCTCAGTGGGTTCAGTATGCTTTCTCCAAGCTGTATGCAGCGCTTTTTGAACTCAGCTTCATCTTCATCCCATTCTACTGTCTGGAAACCTTCTCTAACAATTCTGGAGAGCATGTAATCCCGGCCTGCTTCATTGTAGAACTTGAAGGCGTGCCTGAGGTCAGAAAAGTTGTTCTGGGACGAGGTATATTTCAGGGGAGGAAGAAGCATTTCAGGGTCCTTAATCACTACACCTTCGTGCCCGGTTTTCCCCAGCTCCCGGATGATGTCTGCGATTTCTTTTGGGGCGTTTTCCAGGGGAACTTCTCCAAAGGACCTCACCTGCAAAAAGCCGTATTTTTCCATCATCTTCCGCCTTTTTGACGTGGGCAGAGGTTTGCCTGTGTTTTTTTCCCGGATATCGAAAATATAGAACTCCACAGACTCTATACCGTAGATTTCTTTTGGGACATAAGGGTTATCCGGGCCTACCATTTCCCCGTAGAGCACAAGCTCCGGGAAATCGTCAAAAAACTTCAGGTTCAGTTTCACGTTTGTCCTTTCAGTTGTGTAAGGGCAGACATAGCCGCTCCGTGTGATTGCTAGGATATTGCCTTTTACATTTGCAACCCTTACGTTATACCCGTTCATTTTTTCTTCAACAGCTACCTTTTCAAGCCCGTTGAAATGTTTTTTTAGAGTGGGATCCAGCACCATTGCTCTCCTTATTTTGGGAAAGCCCATAATTACCTCAAAAGAATCTCCTTTTTCATAAAGCACTGTCCCTCTTTCTATGCGGGAAACTTCTTTGTCGAAGCGGAACAAATATTCATGCTTTCCCCAGTTCCTGGCAAGATAGTTTTTTTCAAAAAGCTGTTGAACTCTTCCTCCATCGGACCCCAAAAAACCAGCCAGCTGTGCAAGAAAGTCAGGACCTATTTCTCCATTTTCCCCTTTATTCATACTTGTTTATCTGTGTTCAGGCATGAAATAAGTTATCCTTTTTTCACCGGCCTTCAGGAAAGGTCAGTCTGCAAGAAATCGGCTGGTTTATAAATAAGCCAGTCTATCAAAAATCTTTTTAAGTATGTGGCTTCTATTTCTTCTGTACATAAATTTCAAAGTAGCCAGGAGGTTACAAAATGGCTGACGAAATCGACTATGAGATTATTGGCGACGATATGCAGATCGTAGAGATTGAGCTTGATCCAGGCGAGGCTGTTCAGGCAGAAGCCGGGGCTATGGCATATATGGGGCCTGGAATACAGATGCAGACAAGTATGGGAAGCGAAGGCGGGGGACTCCTTGGTGGTCTGAAAAAAGGTCTTAAAAGAGCCCTGACAGGAGAGAGTTTCTTTATTACAAGCTTTATTCACAAGGGCTCTGGAAAAGGGCATGTAGCTTTTGCGGCCCCTTATCCGGGCAAGATTCTCCCTCTTGACCTTTCCAAGTTTGGAGGTAGCGTTCTCTGCCAGAAGGATGCTTTTCTCTGTGCTGCCCGGGGCGTGGAAGTGGAAGTAGCTTTTACCCGTAAACTCGGTGCAGGGCTTTTCGGTGGTGAAGGTTTTATTCTCCAGAGATTGAGGGGTGACGGCATGGCTTTTGTTCATATCGGAGGCACAGTTGTAAGAAAAGACCTGGCTCCGGGTGAGACCTATAAGGTTGATACCGGCTGTGTGGCAGCTTTTACCGAAAATGTGACTTATGATATAACATGGTCGAAAGATTTTAAAAATGCCCTCTTTGGCGGTGAGGGTGTTGTCATTGCTACTCTGACAGGTCCCGGTACTGTGTACATTCAGAGCCTGCCCTTCTCGCGCCTTGCCGACAGGATTTTTGCAGCTTCTGCCTACAGACACAACCGGGATGAACAGACTGGTATTGTTGGCAGCGGCGTACTGGGAGGCTTACTTGGTGGAGACAGGTCATTCTAAAATAGAAGCAATCATAGGAGCTTAGAGCCTATCCGAAAAGTCAGTAATGCATGTTGAAAAGTCACAATAGGTCTATAGTATCAGAGAGCAGTTCCGGTTTTGCATATTACCCACATTCCACAGTATTTTTTCAAAAATCAATATTTAGCATGAAAGTGCTTTCCAGCACTTTCATTTCTTTGTGCCTGTTATTCGAAGAATTTCATATGCATTTTTCCTGATAGTGTTTTTGAAACAAATCAAATTAATTTGGACATTTAATGGAAGCATTGAAAATAGATAGAAGGAAAAATTGTGAATATGCGAAAATTTACTGTGAAAAGTGGGATTAGAGAATTAATAATGGATTAAAGAATTAATTATTTTGGTGAAAACCAATAACGGATAATAATGGAAGTATTAAAACAGAAAAAAGTATTAAAACAGTAAATATTGAAAGATCAGTAAGGCCTGTCCCTTAAGAGGCAGACCTTTTCCTTTCTCTCTTTTCTTCTCTAAGTTTTCATTCCTGAATTGTGTTTATGACGTTCCTGCGTGCGAGGAAACCAACGAGTTCTTCTTCCAGATTGAGGACAGGAACGCCTCCCACATCGTGTTCTAGCATGCTATTAACCGCATCTGAAAGAGGGGTATTGGTGTGCACACTGACCACATTGCGGGTCATAATATCTCCAACAAGCAGGTTCTTGATTCTGGAGTCCTGATGGTTGTCAGCTACCAGATCCCTGAAAGAACGCATCGCAAAAGCGATATCATCTTCTGCAATGATTCCTACAAGTTTTCCGTTTTCAATTACCGGCAATCTTCCCACATTTTTATCAAGGATGAGGCGTCTGGCGTGGCTTACACGGTCTGAAGGGCTGATAGTGATCGGGTTTTTTTCCATTATTTCCCCGACAAAGCCTGTGAAACGGTTTATTTTCATGAACTCCTGAGGGGTCACCCAGCCCATTGCGTTTCCATTATCACTGACAATGATCACGCCCCCTTTATTTTTCATAAGGATAAGGGCATCTTTAATGTCAGTGTCTGGTAAAACCTTTACAAAATTGTCGGATATGGCTGTTGCAACATGCAAAGAGGATGCTGGTTTGCTCTTTTTCCTGCGAGTTCCAAGTTGCTCTGTCAGACTTCTCATGGTAAGCACTCCGAGTACCTGGTTGTCATTGACTACAAGCAGACGCTTTGTGTCTTTCTTTTCCATGATATCAAGGGCGTGAGATATGGTTTCTGACTTATTAATCCTGTGTGGTTGTACCATTATGTCTTTAACTTGCATGCATTTCACCTCATGCGTATCCAGAATTTTAATTTTTAATTCTTCACAGTTTTCGTTATTATAGACGTTCTTGCATTTTTACAGACTTTAATACATCCATTTTTCCAAGTTTTATTTGCATCCTTCTTTTGCTTCAGCGTTCCTCTTTTTGTTCTTTTTACCGTATATACCGTAATACGTGCTGTCGTGGATTTGCTATCATAATTAATTTTACCTTTTTAAAGGTGCTTTGCTCCTCTTTTATTCTCAATGTTACTGTAATTATGTTCCCAATCCACTTTTAGAGTATCCTTTGTAGGATACGGCTTTTATAATATCCTTTTCAGAGCACGGCTTTCATAATGTCGGTCCTGCTCAGTATTCCTACTATTTCTTCATTTTCACTGACAGGCAGGGCAGTCATTCCTTCTTCAATCAATTTTTTTGCAGCATTGCTAACGTTCTCGTTTATATCAATGGACATTATTGGAGAAACCATGATGTCTTCTGCTGTTAGGGGCACTTCTTTCACGTACCTGTAAGTTTTCTGACCTCCAGGTGAGGACTTCCGTGTCATCTTAATACTTTTTGTTGAAAGTTTGCCTTCGTTATCAGTTAAGAGATTTAAGGCAATGCTTCTCCTCGAAATCAGTCCAACAAGTTTTCCTGAATCGTCTTTAACGATTACTCTCTCAATCTCATTTTTATTCAGTTCATCTATGACGTGGTTGATTGTGTGGTGCCTGTGAACAGAAACAACATCTTTGGTCATCAGTCTGGAGATCTTGGTTTCTATTTCATCTTCATGTTCTGCAACATAGCGCACGATATCTGTCATGGTAACAATACCTATGATATCGTTTTTTACCACCGGAATGTTATGTACCCTGTTCTCAAGCATCAAGGCGACTGCCTGGGAAATGGAGGCCTCGGGATAAATGGTGATTACGGAATCAGTCATCAGCAACTTGATAGGGATCTGGTCTATCGGTCGTCTCCTCCAGAGAGGTTCAGCCTGAGCTAGGCGGTTTGTGATGTCTGATTTCGTGACTATTCCCACCATTTTTTCCTTGTTGAGAACAAGCAATGTACTGATTCTGTGTCTTAACATCAGATTTCTTGCATATGACACGGGTTCATCTACGTTAATAACGTACACAGGTGAACTCATGATGCCCGCCACATTCATTGAATACCTCCTTCATTTTTACAGTATATATATTAATAATTATAGTTTTTGAATTAAGTGTAAATTTTGAAATTTTTATTGTAAACTTTCCTTTAAATTTCAATATTTTATCAACATCGGCCGTTCTTTTTAAATTATATTCTTTTTAATTTACATTAAGAAATCATGATAATAAATCATGATACAAGTATGGAGTTACAGGCTGATCAGGAAGTATGCTGGTTGAAGAGAATTTGTCTTCATAATTTGTCTTTAAAATTGTATTAAAGGAATATCTAAGGAACTTTTCTGAACCTTTATTTAAGACCAGCTATGCTCAAAGATACATAGATCACTAGAATACAGATTTTATTCTGGTCTGTCCAGCTAAGAAGTTTACCTCTTTGCACCTTTTTATGAAGTTGAACCCGGATTTCATTTTATGGATTCTTCGGGTTCATTCTGGTTTATCGGTTCTGGTCTGATTTAACAGAAATTTTTCTGATTCAACAGAAATTTTTCTGATTCAACTGAAGATTTCATGGTTTAGCAGGGTCTTTTCCAGTTTACCATGGTTTTTATTGACCTTATTTAAACTCCTATTAAAAGTCAAAAGCTCGCAGGAAATCACTCTCTGTAATAATACCGCATAGCATTCCATCTTCCAGAACAGGAAGTGAACCTATCTTTTTCTCGAGCATGATTTCCATAGCCTCCCCCATATCTGTGCTAGGGCTGGTCCAGATCAGTTCTTTTGAAACAATAGATCCTACAGGCTGGTCCAGAGCCTCACGAATATTCCCTGTTGTGAGTTTGCTGAACGCATCCCCTCTCCCAAGGAAATGAACAATATCAGTGGCAGTAACTATTCCCGCAAAGATCCCGTCCTTTACCACAGGAAGCCTTCGGAATCTGTTCTCTACCATTATTTTTGCTGCCTGTCCTATAGTAGAATCTGTTGTTACCATTATGACATTTTTGGTCATATATTCATCAACAGTTTTATTTGTCACAGGTCCGCCCATCAGTTCCACGGCGTTTCTTTCAGTAAATATTGCGACGACCTGCATTTCATTGTTTACTATAGGCAGGCCTCCCGTCTCCCTTTCAAGCATTGTTTTAACGGCTTCCTTGAAATCTGCCTGATCATAGATGTATGCAACATCAGTATCCATGATCTGCCGTACTTCTTCATTTATTGCAGCCAGAAGGTTGCCTTTGAAGCGGTTTGTGACAAGGAGGTTTCTTTTGCCGCCTCCCAGGAAATCAATGATATCTACAGTAGTAATTACCCCTTCCAGTCTCCTTGTTCCTGCGTCTGTGATAGGGATACGCCTGAATTTTCTTTCAGTCATAATCTTTATTGCATCCATGATGGTTGCAGTGGGAGGGAGAGTTACTACATTTCTTGTAGCGAGAGCAAGAATTTTTCCCTCATGTGCTGAAATTCGGGATTTAAAATCAGGGCCAAATCTCATTGTGCCCATGCTGCTGACCATCTGTGGATCTTTTTTCTGTGGTTTTTTGCTTGATTTGTTCACTTTTGGCTGAACATTCTTCTTTTCGACTGGTACAAATGACTTATTTTTGCTCAATAGGATCACCGAATCGAGTTGCAGTTAATTGTTTTTTCTTCTTCAGCTTTTCTTCTTCCGTTTTTCATCTACCTGCATTTCGCAGAAATTTCTCATGAGGCATGAATCGCAGCCTCAGAACCTTGGTTAGTGTTGGAGACAGACAAAGCCCTGAAGCAATCTTTTCTCGAATCTTTCTTAACACTTATTCTTTTAACATTTACTCTTATTTGCCGATCTGTAATCTTTATTAATTGTAATCTTTAATTGTTATAATCCTTTTGTGTGAGAACATAACTTTTATTTTCTTGTGCCTCAGGATTAGTCATTCCATCCTTTAACTATGGCCTCCAGAAGATCTTGCCTATCAACGATCCCAGATATTTTGCCCTGCTCATTTACTACAGTAACTCTTCCTATATCGCGCTGGACAATCATTTTAATAGCATTTCTGATGGAATCATTCTCTGAAAGAGTATAAACGGGAGTGGACATAATCTTCTCAACTTTGGGACTTTCGTTTGGCCTTGTTGCCCGTTCGTCTTCTACGGACATTCTTAAAATGCCTGATTTAATTATGTCCCTTCTTGTTATCATTCCAATAGGGTCCTCTTTCTTTGAAATTACTGGAATGCCGGTATAATCTGTTTCTATCATATAGTTCCAGATCTTGGAGACCCTTTCATCTGGAAAACAGGTTTTGACTTTTTTAGTCATAATGGCTTCTATTGTTTTCGAAGTGCTTTTGGGGAGTTCCACGTTCCTGAGAATATCCACATCACTGAGAATTCCCACGACCAAACGGTCTGTTGTTGATTTGACAACCGGAACCCTGTTCTGTTTCGATTGCACCATCAATTTTGCAGCTTTCACAACATCCATATCCGGAGTGACTGTCGGGGACTGCCTTGCATACCCACCAACCGTGACATCCGAACGTGTGGACGTAATCCTCATGATATCCTGGTCATTTAGCATTCCAACAAGCCTGTTTCCTTCATCAACAACAACAACACCCCGAAGGAAGTGGTCACGCATCAGCTGACGGGCACGAGTTGCAAATTCTCCTTCTTTGATACTTACAGGCTTATTTGTCATAATCTCGCTGACATTCATTATTTACCTCCCTGTCTTTTCTTTAAAATAGAAATTTGAAAGTTAGGATCTCAAACTTATATCTCACTCTAGTGTTGCGTCGGCGTTAAGATGTCGCATATGATAGATTACACCGATTCAAAATCGTATAATCCTTGATGACTAACACGACACTAGTGTTGCGCCATCAGTAAAATGTGGCATATAGTTGGTTACAACTATTCAGAATCCCTTAATTCTTGAGGATTGACGCGACACTGGTGATTATATCCTTATCTGTGATAATAACGCTTCCTGTATCACGATTTACAATTTACTTTGCAATAGCAGGAATATCTGAGTTAATATCCATTGCTATGACTGCTTTATTCATGACTTCAACAACTGAGACCTCTTCTCAATATCTCTGTTGTGAATATCAGTACCTGTTTCCCTTTCAGGGTCTTGCACCATTGGTTGTTGCAGTTCACTTTATGCCTGTTCAACTCCCAAATTCGGCAAATTCGTTCTTAAAAATCCATTCAGGTTTTAAATTTCCTGTGGAAAAATCTTCCATATTCTTTTAAACTTCCCCGTTTTTATACAGCTCTGGAAGGAAATCCTGAAAAGCCGGTTATCGGTAAAATTTTCGTTCGAATATCTTTCCAGCTTTTTTTCCTTTAATTACCGCACATCTGAGACTTTTTTTCTAATTTTAGTATATACGAGTCAATGGTACATAATGCTAACGGCATTTCCTTTTAGTAGCCTTTTAGTAGGGATCTATTTTTTCTCAAAGTAGGCGCATTAACTCTTTTTTAAAGCCGAGCCTTCCGTCTTCTTCGCGAGGTGTTTCTGAAAGTTCGGCAGGAATTTTTCAAACCCCTTTATTTCCACTGGAGGTTTTTGTTCCAGATGAAACGCATATGAAATTCTTCGAATAACAGGCACAAAGAAATGAAAGTACCTAGAAACACTTTCATGCTAAAAATATCTAATTGTCTATAAAAAATATTAAGGAGAAGCAACTGAAGGAAAGTATACTTCTGGAAAAAATATTAATAAGAATAAAACATTCCTAATTATATTTAGAATACTATTGATTTTTCTCACAGGAAATTTTTTTAAACCCCTTTGTTTCCACTGGAACCAACTTTTCTACTTTTTTGCTTGAAATATGTGGGTTTAGAACTGACTATATTTTCCTGAAAAAACTAATCTTTTTCAAAAAGAAGAAAAGAGAAACCAGAAAGGGACTATATAATAAATAAAATATGAATGTAGTAAATGTCAGGTAAATGTAAAATCAAAATTCGACAAATTCAGTAAAATCCAGACCCTGACATAATGTAAAAACATTAACAGAATTTGATAGTAATCCAGCAAAAAATAAGTATAAAATTAAGAGCGGTAAAAAGTTAATATAAAACACATATGAAATTCTTCGAATAACAGGCACAAAGAAATGAAAGTGCTGGAAAGCACTTCCATGCTAAATAAATACAGTATTAGGCAGATAAATAATGCACCGAAAATAAATAAACAGATAAATTAGGACTTACGCAGTTGAACTAAAACCATAAGCGGAAAAGACTTAACCGTATAAATCAGACTAAAGTTGACGAGCCTGTATGTGCTTGATTTTACTCCCCAACTGCGTAAGTACTAAAAATAAACAAGAGATATAAAACTCATATGAAATTCTTCGAATAACAGGCACAAAGAAATGAAAGTGCTGGAAAGCACTTCCATGCTAAATAAAATAATGAGAGAGCTTAAGTAAATAGAAACAGGGGAATGATCAGGGAATAGAATGATCAGGGAATAGAATGATCAGAGAATAGAATGATCAGAGAATAATCACTCTACTCCTGTTTCCAACACTTAATTCTATTTCTTCATTCAGCCCATACCTGGCATACGCGTCAATTATCTGGATTTCGGAATCGATATCCAGGTCTTCTATCACATAGGCCTGTTCTCCCCAGAGGGTTACCCGGATGCTGCCTGTTTCGTCCTTAAGTTGCAGGTTTGCTAGCACATTTCCGGTTCCGTCTTCTTTTTCAAACTCTCTGAGTTCCCCTATCTCGGAGACATTTCCCTGTACAGAATAACTTTCTCCAGGGCTGATTTCAGCTATGTCAGTAAATTTCTCTCTATAATCAACCTTTTTTTCACTTCTTTGAATTATTCCTCTGGCTCCCAGACTGAGTTCAACCTGCTGGCTGAAAGTATTTTCCCGAGAATAAGCGTTAAGGACTTCAACGGTCTCATCAAAATCAATTTCTTCAAGAAAATCGGTTTTTTCATCCCAGATGGTCAGTCTTATTTTGCCTGTAGAATCGCCCAGAAGGATATTTCCTACTCTTCCAACAGACCCATCTTTTTTCTCGAAGGTTCGGACTTCTGATATATCAAGCACCCTTCCTGAGACATTAATATTATTCATATCAGCCTTTATATCTTCAATAGGGGTAAACTCCTCTTCGTATTCAACTTTCTTTTCACTTTTCCTGATCATGCTCCGGTTTCCTATCTGCAGCTCTACTTTCTGGGTAAAGGCATTTTCCCGAGCATAAGCATTGACAAGCTCAACAGTATCCCCATACTCAATCTGATTTAGAATATCAGTTTTTTCGTCCCAGAGTGTTACTCTAAGCGTACCTGTTTCGTCTCCTATCAACAGGTTTCCCACCCTTCCACTGTTGCCGTCTTTGCGCTGGAAGGTCCTGACTTCGGAGACCTCCAGTACCTTTCCGGTAACGTTGATGTCTCCCATACCATCTTTTATGTCCTTTATTTTCTGGCTGCTCGAGACCACATCGACTTCTTCTTCACTTTCGGTTAGAACTCCATTGTTGCCGATGTTAACTTCCACTCCGGAATATCCCTGCTTGGAAAATCCGCTGACCTGAATGGTTTGCCCTGCATTTATTTTTCCTGTCTTAATCAGATCTGCCATGTTGTCCCAAAGGGTTAACTTTACTTTCCCTGTCTCATCTCCGACGATAAGGTTTCCCACCCTGCCTATAGTCCCGTCGTTCCTTGTGAACTCTTTAACATCGAAAACCGAAATAATTCTTGCAATAAAATTAACAGGTCCGCTCTCGGGGGTAATATTTTCTATTTTTATGCTGTCTCTGCCTAGATCCGAGAATCCCAGTTCATTAGCAACCAGCATGGCAGCCATTTCCTCATCACAAAGCCCTCCCATGTTCTCGACCTTTTCCTGTGTGCGCTTCAGGAAATCCTCTTTACTTATGAAGTGGCTGAGCTTCTTATAAATAGTTTCAATATCGGTCATATTATTCCCTTGAATCGTTGATGCTTACTTTCAATGTTTGGTGGTGCTTTTATTTGATGTATCTACCTGCCTTAAAATCAGGTATTTATTCCTGAAAGAGTGTTAATGAGAGCTTTAATTTCAGGACGCAAAGCGTTTTGATATGTGAAGTATTTTGGAAATTCAATAT
This sequence comes from Methanobacteriota archaeon, assembly GCA_030054735.1. Classification (GTDB taxonomy): domain Archaea; phylum Halobacteriota; class Methanosarcinia; order Methanosarcinales; family Methanosarcinaceae; genus Methanosarcina. The sequence continues at coordinate 19,044 of JASGVX010000099.1, forward strand.
ATTCAGGTTAAGGCCTGATATAAAACTAAGATTAAATATTTTTAAGTTTAAGATAAAATATTTCTCAATCTTATAAGAGAAATAACCAGATTCTATACGTCCTTTCTCTAATGCATAATAAGAATATCCCCGAAAATTAAATATTATTTGGTAAGTCTATTCTTTTTCGGTTATTTTTAAAGATCAATACTTTTTAAATATCCCTTGATACGGTATGTAAGGTGTCTTACTAAAGATTACCGGATGCAGGGTGAAAGTATTAATACACACGAAGTAAGAATACTTTTGCTGATATACAGCGAAGTGAGATTATTTTTGCTAATCGTTTATCTTAAGTAGTGTTTTGAGGTAGTGCCTTAATAGAGTGGTTTCTATATTAAATAACGTTCAGTTCTTTTCAAACATGGCAAATACCTGCGGAGTTAAATGAAAGGAGGGGTCGGAAATTTACGGTAGAGATTCAAACTCTCTTTTCAAAAACCAGTTTTAAGAAATAAATTTAATTAAAACCCAAAATTGACAGAAGCGTAGGGTTTATAATGTTTAAATGGGCTTCATGCTTCTGTTTTCATCTTACAATTCAATGTTTTGTCTTGAATCTTATGATTATTTGACATTTACCATATTACTTAAATGTAATGTGTCAATGGGATGTGTTTTGTGTAATAAAATACTTATTAATTAATAGTACCTGTTAAATTAGGGTTAAAACAAAACCTTATTTATAGTAAAGTTTCATTATGTACGTGATATCATGATTCGAAAATGCACTGATCACGGCTATTTTAGAGGAGGCAGCTGTCAGCAGTGTAAACGCCCTGGTAGATACGTGCTTGACGACAGCAGAGAGGAAAAGCTTGGCAGGTTCGTATCGGGTACTCTTCGGCACTTTCCGGCATCGGTAGGGGTTAATATGGATATGTGCGGCTGGGTGGACCTTAATGATTTCTGCGAGGTTATGAAAAGGCGTTATAACTGGATGAGAAAAGAATATCTTTATGCCCTTGTAGAGTCCGATGAAAAGGGAAGATATCAGATCAGCGGGTCCATGATCAGAGCGCGTTATGGACATTCAGTTAATGTTGACCTTGACTATGAAGAAAGTGATACTCCGTATGTGTATTATGGGGCAAGTCCTGAGGAAGTCGACGTCCTGCTTGAGAATGGAATTTTCCCTATCAAACAGCGCTATGTACATCTCAGTACTACATATGAAAAGGCAGCTGAAGTTGCCCAGATTCATACTGAAAACCCTGTGATCTTGCAGGTTGATGCCTTTAGAGCTCAGGACGATGGAATTTCCCTAAAGCTTGCAACGGATTACATAGTACTTGCAGAAGAGATACCTCCAGAGTACCTGATTGTACTCGAGGACTAATTTCTCCTTGTTGTTTATTATTTTCTAAGTGCTATTTTTTCTCATTCTTATTTTTCCTTTTATCAGTCTACCGATACTTCAAAAAGGCCTTCTTTTTCTTTTATCCTGAACTTAACACCTAGAAACTGCTCTGTGACCCAGATATTTGTTGCGGCATGCGGTGTCAGCTCTCGGACTGTGTAGGAACTGTTGCCTGCAAGTGCCATATATGGGATTAACTGGTCTGCCAGATACATATCCACAGCAGCTCCTGCTTTGAGTTCTGCAATAATTTCTTCTGCAGCGCGCTTGCCTACTTTCTCAGCAGGCAGCCCCTTCTCTCCAGGAGCGCTTCCCCCATAGTAACCAGTCCAGAGAGTTATCCCGCTTCCTGTGGAAAAAAATTCACAGGATCGGACATCAATCTGGGAAGCATATCCAGCTTCAAGAAGAAGGGATTTAGCAGCTTCTGCCTGGCGAGATGGCACATGGTCCGGAAGGTTCGATGCATGTGATAATCCCATGATTTTTTCCTTCTCGCTCGGCCCTCCTTTCAAACCTTCTCCATCTGTCAGTTTTTCCCCTGTGCTTTTATTTTCTTCAGTCTCCTGAAAATGAAAACCACGTATCTTGCATGGTTCAAAAACAGCTGAGACATTTCCTCCTCCCCTGGGATAGTAGCCGCGTTCTTCAAGGGTTACACTTCCCGCATATCCAAACTGTTCAAGTGCCCTGAGAGTTATATGCTGCAGGTAGTCTATTGTTGGAGACCAGGCAACGTCAGTCCCACCTCTAATTATTAACTCGACCTTTTCTTTTGCAAAAGGCAGGGCTGGCATAATGCATTGCAAAAGCAGAGTAATGCTTCCTGCGGTTCCGATATCAATATTATACTTTCCCCCCTTTATTTCCACTGGAGCAAAATATAACTCCTTAGAACCTGGAAAAAGACCTGAAACCCGTGCTCTGCAGATCTTTGCTGCAGTTTCCAGAGCTTTAAGGTGCTGCTGTTTCAGGCCTGGATTTGGCCTGTTTTTCCTTATATTCGTAATCTTTATTTCTTCTCCAGTAACTGAAGAAAGGGCAACAGCGGTTCTGACTACTTGCCCGCCTCCTTCTCCATAAGAACCGTCAATTTCTATCATTTCCCTCTCCCAGTTGTTTCACTTAATTTTTCACTCAGCTTTTCATTCAGTTGCCTTCAATTTGTGATTTAACCGTATCTTTAATCTAATTTCTCATCAGGGCCCTTTTCATTTGCCTAAATTTCCTTCATATTCCTGACTGCGTTTTTTATAGCTGGGATCAGAGGATCAACAAGCATGGAAACCGGAGGAGCATAGCAGGTTTCGAGGCTGAGAAAGTCTTTAATTGTTGTTTTCTTTCTTATCGCAAGAGAAAGGGCGTCGATCCTTTCTTTTATGCCTTCTCCTCCTGCAAGCTGCGCTCCTGCAAGGCAGTTGTCTTTAAAAAGAAGTTTTATGTAGATGTCTTTTCGCCCCGGATAGTAAGAAGCTCTGGTGCGTCCACTGGAAAAGCCTGTTACAACCCTTATCCCCAGTTTTTCGGCCTGAGCAGATGTGAGCCCTACTCCTCCGAACTGCAAGTCTCCGGCAACGGCTACCCAGGGATCAAGAAGGGGCCCGAAAATAGAATTTTTGCCTGTTATATTATTTCCGATCACGTCTGCCATACGCCGTGCAGTTGTGCCCAGCTGGCTCAGCTTTTTTTCTCCGGTTATAAGGTCGGTAACTTCAGCGCATTCGCCTCCTGCGTAGACATGGGAGAGAAACTTCCCCCCTGCATTTACCTGAAGCATTTCATTTACGACTATTCCTCCCGCTTTTCCAATAGTTATTCCTGCTTCTCTGGCAAGCCAGGTTTCGGGCTTTACACCTGTTGCCAGGAGCACAAGGTCTGCAGGGAGCGTCCGGTCATTTACAAATACGGTTTTTTGTTTCCAGAAGTTTTCAGGTAAAACTAAAGGTTCCCCTGTGATAACTTCCACACCGAGAGCTTCAAGCCGTGCCCTGACAATCGAAGACATATCAGAATCAAGCTGCCTGGAAAGCAGGTCCTTAGCTCGGGTTATAAGGATAGTTTTAATTCCCCGCTTTGTAAGGGCTGAAGCACATTCGATTCCTATTGTGCCCCCACCTATGATGCAGACTGTCCGGGCAGTTTCCAAAGCTTTTCCAAAGAGCTTTCCGTCAGCAAGGCTTCTGAGCGTAAAGATACCATACGGTAAAATATTTGCCTGGCTTTCGCGAGATATGAAGGGCAGGCTTCCTGTAGCAATTACCAGCTTGTCAAAAGGATAGGCCCTTTCCCCTGTCATAACGACCTGTCCGGTCAGGTCTATTGACTTGACCTTCTCGTTCAGCTTTACATCGATTTTGTTTTCCCTGAAAAAACCTGGAGGTTTTACAATCAGTTTTTCAAAACTCTCAATTTCCCTACTCAGGACGAAAGGAATTCCGCAGTGACTGTAAGCTGTGTGGGAGTCCCATGAAAGTACAGTTATATTGAAATCACTTTGCCTTCGAATTTTGGTGGCAGCTGCCATCCCACAGGCTCCTCCTCCTATAATAACCACTTTTATAAGCTCTTTCTCTTTCCGGGTATGTGAGGGGGTATTTTCAGATATTTTTTCCTGAATTTCACCTGCTGTTCGAGAAATTCCACTTTCAGTATCTTTTGCACCAGAATTGCTTCCCATGCTTTTCATAATGGTGCTTCGTGCCTATTATAAGTTTTTAAATGCAAAAAAGGCTTTTAGAAACTCTTTAAAAGGGATTACTTTGAAACAAGTCCCTTTGAAAATATACTTTTTTTACTTAAAATATCCATTTTAAGAGATTTTAAGAGATTTTAATAGATTTTAAGATGAGTTTAAGATGATTTTAAGAGATTTTAAGAAAAATAATCGGGACAAAAATGATTTTAAGTGGGTCTGAACGAGCGAGTTGGGAGTGGGGGGGGGTTAGTACATAAAACAGTGTATTTGTCTCGCTCGTTCAAATTTTTAGACGTCTTTTGTTTATATATACTTTTCTAAATTTTTCTAACAAAGTATTTGAGGTTTTACTATTTTCCATTAAATTCCTTATTTTTCAATAATATTCGGTTATAATATTTATTTTGTAAAAAAATTTATTTAAGATAATTTAAAACCAATTTAATATGATATTATATTATTAATTATAGTTAGGGTCATTTTTACTCTTATAATATAGAAAAAAATTCTATTTAAATTTTTAACACATAATTAATATTAATAATTTTATGTGATCTATAGAAAGAGATTATATTAAATGCTAATTCTTAAAGTATATATAACATTTATTAGGTCCTCATTATGGGTTCCGTATTCAGCGGCATTTAATTGTGAAATTTAAAAGATACTAAATATAATTTTGTGACAAAATAAGCAATTTTAGGCAATTTTTTTACATTTAAAGTATTATTGTCAATTTTGGCAAAACCTCATTTTTTATTACCTTATAATTCTTTTACGAAAGCTACCATCCTTAAATTTATCCATAATTAATTAAAATATTCAGGTTTAACTAACTCCATTAAGAACCACAAAGTTCTTAAATCCTGCAAGCATTAGATATATGAATTTAAGACATGTGATGCACAGAATTCCTGTTTTGCCGAGCTTGCTTTAAGGCGGACCGGAGCTGTTCTGTCAGGTCATCCATATATTAATAATTTCATCCATTCATCACTACTGGATTCGTAAAGAATTTCACGTAATTAACGTATGCAAACTTAATAGAAACTTCAGATTATATATTACCAATTCAGGGTTAATGTCCTTAAACCTAAAAATAAACCTTATACATTAATATACCCACGAAGTGAAAGTCAAAAAGTGCTTTCAATAAACCTGATGCATTCAATTCACTGCTTTACCACTTATCGTTTATAGATACTTGTTTAAGACAAAAAAGGCGTCAGGGACAGTTAAATCACTTACGCCTCAGGTTTATTCCATCTATGGGAATATCTCTGGAAATCTTCAAACATCAGGAGATTGAATCTAAAGACATAATTTGACTTACGGTTCTGAGAGTTATTTCAGATCCATCAATAAGCTTATGTTAGGGCGAGAACTTCGGGCAGGTACAGAAAATCTCTCTAGATATCGCAGTGTCTGTTTACTCTGGTCGCAAGTCAAAGAGTAGCTCTATCTGTGAGAGATTTAATGCCAGACCGGAGTTTGGCGATTTACCTTGCAGGTAAGAACTTTCATCAAAGAAAAGTCAGGAAGTATTCTGCCAGTTTAATTCTCCTGGCATAAGCATAAGAGGCAGTTGCAGCGGTCCGGGACTTTTCTTTCCGGCTCAAATAAGTCTTTAATTCTGAAATCTGCCTTTTCAAGGGTGTATTATCCCTGATACGGTCTTAAATCTGATTTTGCTATTATTTTTGTGTTATCTGGTACTTTATGGTTTCCAGCACGTATTCAGGGATATAAAGGATAGGTTTTGTACTGTAGAAATAATGCTGGGCTTGAAGCCGGTAAAAAAATTATATGCCGGATACTGGTGTATAAAAGACCATTCCTGTCAATTAGCCAGAGATATCACTTTAAAGAAAAAAATCTTTCATAATAAATACTTCATGATAATTCGTTATAATAGTTCTGGGAGAATTCACATGCAAAATACGGATACCACAAAATACATTATTCACTCTAAAATCAATGCTGACGGGGTTATTGAGCGCCCTGATATTGTAGGCGCAATTTTTGGCCAGACTGAAGGACTTCTTGGAGCTGATCTTGATCTGCGCGATCTGCAGAAAACAGGACGGATCGGAAGGATTGAGGTAATGGTTACCGCTAAAGGTGGAAAGACCAAAGGAAATATTTTCGTTCCTTCCAGCCTTGATAAGGTAGAGACATCCATTCTTGCAGCGTCTCTGGAAACAATTGACAGGGTAGGTCCCTGCAGTGCTAAAATCGAGGTTTTCCAGGTAGAAGACGTAAGAGCTGTAAAGAGAAAGAAGATTATTGAAAGGGCAAAACTCATCTTTACGAAAATGTTTGATGAGACAGTGCCCGAATCTCAGGAACTTGCTGATGAGGTCAGGCAGTCTGTCAGAGTTGACGAACTGACTTATTACGGTAAGTCAAGAATACCCTGCGGGCCGAATGTGCTTATTTCGGATGCTATCATTATTCTTGAAGGCAGGGCTGACATCCTGAACCTGCTTCGTTACGGCATAAAAAACACCATCTGCGTGGGTGGAACTAACATTCCTCCTGAGGTTGCTGAACTTACTAAAAAGAAAACAGTAACCGCTTTCACGGACGGAGACCGGGGTGGAGAACTTATTATACGTGAACTTCTCCAGGTGGCAGACATCGACTATGTTGCCCGTGCTCCAGATGGCAAATGTGTAGAAGACCTGGTTCAGAAAGAGATTATTAGAGCCCTCCGCCGCAAGATTCCAGTGGAACAGATTATCGAGAAATACGGGATTCAGGAAAAAGAAATTGAAGACAGTGCCTTCAGGTTGGAACGTGTTTCCATGAGAAAAATGAGAGCACCGGAAATCGTTCCCAGGATTGCTGAAAAGAAACTGCACAAACGTGTAAAGGTTCACAGGGTATCTCCAAAGACAGAGATTCATGAAGAGGACTTCCCTGAAGAAATAGAAGAAAGGGGTCCTGAAAAATCTTCGGAAAAAGTTTTCGAAAAGGTTACAGAAAGAATCCCCGAAAGAAATACTGAAAAAACTCCTGCCTTTGCAGAAAAAGTCGAGACAAGATCGGTTGTAAAGCCTGCAGTTATGGCAAGGGCAGTTCCAGTTGCCAGAGTTCCACGAGGAAAGCCTGTAGCTGAGAAAATTCAGGCTGTGAAGGTTCCTGGGGGAGAGGCAGTAAGGGTTTCCCCAGCTCCTGCTAGAACGGTTCCAGCTCCAATTTCTCCGGAAGCTGCAAGGTTCAGACAGCACTCTGACGCTCTTAAAGGTACATTGACAGCAAGGATTCTGGACTCCGAAGATAAGGTGATAGAGGAGATTGCAGTCAGAGGTCTTGTAAGCAGGTTAAAAAACTACAGAAACAATGTGAAAAGTGTAGTTTTTGATGGTGTAATTACACAGAGGCTTGTTGATATCGCTTCGAGCAACGCAATCAAAAATCTTGTTGGAGTTAAAATAGGAAACCTCGCTAAAGTTCCTGCAGATATGGAAGTTTTGACTTCCAGCATGCTCTAAAGAGGTTTTTCTACTTTCTTTTTTCTTCTTTTCTATTAGTAACCATTCAGGAAGCCTTTTAAAAGCTGCCTGAATAGTTACCCTAAAAGTTAGGTACAAATACTATGTATTATTTCAAAATCGGCATCAACAAAAATTATGAAAAATTAAATGTCGACCTGCCAAAGAAGGTTTATATACTAGAAGTGTACATCCCTTGATGATCACTATGAATGTACACACTGAAAGAAGGGATCGATTTTTACATCGAACCCATGCAGGATAAGAAAGTAACTGTTTTTGACACAACACTGCGTGACGGAGAACAGACCCCGGGCGTATCCCTGACTTCTACTCAGAAGCTGGAAATTGCTCGTCAACTTGACAAACTCGGGGTAGACATAATAGAAGCTGGATTTCCTATATCTTCAGAAGGAGATAAAGAATCCATAAAATCGATTTCTAGTGCCGGGCTTGATACCACAGTCTGCGGGCTTGCTCGTGTGCTGAAAAAAGACATCGATGCCTGTTTTGAAAGTGATGTTGCTCTTGTGCACACATTCGTTCCGACTTCGGATGTACAGCGGAACTATACAATTAAAAAGAGCCAGGAAGAAGTCATCCATCTGGCTGTAGAAGCTGTCCAGTACATCAAAGACCACGGACTGAAGTGCATGTTTTCTGCAATGGATGCCACAAGAACCGACCCTGCATATCTCATAGAGGTGTTCAAGGCGGTACAGGAAGCAGGCTGCGACATCATTAACGTACCGGATACTGTCGGTATCATGGTCCCATCTGCAATGTACAGACAGATAAAAGACATTGCAGCCGAAATAACAATTCCGATAGACGTACACTGCCACAATGACTTCGGACTTGCAGTAGCAAACAGCCTTATGGCCGTTGAAGCCGGAGCATCTCAGGTACAGGTCACGGTAAACGGCATAGGAGAAAGGGCAGGAAATGCTGACATTTCCCAGACAGTAATGGGCCTGACGTCAATCTACGGTGCAAAAACCAATATACGGACAGAATACCTCGTAGAAACCTCGAAAATGGTCGAAAATTATACCGGAATCAGGCTCCCGCCAAATACACCTGTAGTCGGGCAAAATGCCTTTTCCCACGAGTCGGGAATCCACAGTCAGGGAGTGCTTGAAAAATCCGATACTTTCGAACCCGGTATTATGACCCCGGAAATGGTCGGGCACAGACGGCGCATTGTCCTTGGGAAACACACAGGCAAACATGCAGTCAAACAGTCCCTTGAGTCTGCTGGCATAAAAACCAACGAAAAGCAGCTCGACGAGATTGTGTTCAGGATCAAAGAAATAGCAGATAAAGGAAAACAGATAACAGATGCTGATCTCTATGCAGTTGCCTCTGCAGTACTCGGAAAAGCAAGCTCTGATGAAGAGCTGATCAAACTCAAAGAAGTATCCGTCATGACAGGAAACATTATCACACCTACGGCTGTGGTCAAGGCAGATATTGAAGGAAAAGAAATAATTGCAGCAAAAACCGGAGTTGGACCTGTAGATGCCGCCCTCAAAGCTGTAAGGTATATCCTGGGCGAGAGCAACCATTTCAAACTTCAGGAATTCAGGATCGATGCTATCACAGGAGGAGCTGACGCTCTTGCCGATGTGTACATCGGCCTCGAAAACGAGAAAGGCAGAATTGTAACAGCACGGTCCGCAAACCCGGATATAGTTATGGCTTCCGTGGAAGCCCTTGTAAACGCTATGAACCTGCTGTATAAAAAAGAAAAAGCTTAAAAAAGTACGAAAAAGGGCTGAAGAGCCGGAAACTAATTCTGGAAATCCGAAAAACAATTTCGGACATATCAGCTCAAAACCGGATGAGGTCTGATGCCGGTTCATTTTTCGGGTTTGTATTCCTCAAGTATGTATAAAGTGAAATAAAATGAAATGGAATACAAACCCATGCCTTATCCAATTTATCCAATCATTGATTCCCATTGTCACCTTGATTTTCCTAAATTCAATCCTGACCGGGAGGAGACTATCCTCCGCGCACGGAAAGCAGGAGTTATAGGGATGATCAACTCCGGGATCTCACTCAAAGGAAACCGCATAAGCCTTGAACTTGCAGAGAAGAATGATGATATCCATGCCGCCCTGGGCTTAAGCCCTGATATCGGCAGGGAAGGCAGCGATAAAGATATAGAAGTTATCCTTGCCCATATTGAAGCTAATGCCGGAAAAGCAGTAGGTATCGGAGAAGCTGGCCTGGACTTTCAGGACTGCAAAACAAATGAAGAACGTGAGAGGCAAATAGCAGCGTTCAAAAAAGTAATCGAGATTGCAAAAGACCTGGACAAACCTCTTGTGGTGCACGCCAGGCTGGCTGAAGCTGAAGTCCTGGAACTTGTCAGAGGTGTGGACAGCGTAATTTATCACTGTTACAGTGGTTCTGTTGAGACAATGAAGGAAATTGTGGACTCAGGATATTATATTTCTCTGGCAACACTTGTCTGTTTTTCCGAACACCACCAGACCCTTGCAGCAGAACTGCCTCCTGAAAACCTGCTTCTGGAAACCGACAGCCCTTTCCTTTCCCCACGCAGGGGCAGAAATGAGCCTGCTTTTATTGTGGATTCGATTCCTATAGTAGCGAAAATTAAGGAAATGGAACCTGCAGAGATTGCTAAATTCGCAAACGAAAACGCACGCAGGGTTTTCGGCATATAAGGTTTGATTCAAGGTCTAAGGTTTTAAAATAATTCTGAGAAAAAGAGAAAGGAAAAAAGGGAAGAAAAAGAGAGAGAAGGTAAGAAAAAAGGAGAAAGACAAGAGCAAACAAAAATAAAGCAAAAGAGGAAAAAATATGGAAGTCCGGTACATTTGCCCTACAGCTTACGATTCCAGTGTCTACCTTGTAAACGGAAGAGTCCTTATCGATGCAGGAATGAACAGCGACCTGATAATTAAACAACTTGAGAAATACATCAAGCTTAGAGACCTGAAACTTATAGTTCTTACTCACTGCCATTATGATCACACAGCAGCAGCAGCAGCAATTGTAGAAAAGAGCGGAGCAGAAGTCGGAATACATAAAGCAGATCTTGAAGGTGTAAACGATGAATATCTGAGTGTTTCCGTGTTTTTTGGAGAACGCCCACCTCTTGTCAAACCCACGATTACATATGAAGAAGGGGACAAAATTGACATAGGAGATGGGGAATACCTCGAAGTTATTCACACTCCGGGCCACACAAAAGGAAGCATCTGTCTCTATGAGCCAGTTTCAAAGAGCCTCTTTTCCGGAGATACTGTATTTCCGGGAGGGGGATTTGGGAGAGTGGATTTTGAAGGCTCAGTGCCTGACAGGATGCCTGGTTCTGTGGAAAAGCTTACAAAAATTGATGTAAAAACCCTGTACCCCGGTCACGGAGCTCCTACGGACAGGGATGGAAACAAACAGATTATGGCATCATACACGATGTTGAAAATGATGATGGGAGTATAAAGGTTTCGCAGTTTCTAGAAAGAAAATTCTAGCCTGAAAACAATAGCGGATGTTTAAACCAGGTATGGGTAAAAATTTTAGATCTTGGAGAGATATTGAATAGATTAGGACTTACGCACTTAAAATGTAAAATCAGATACATACGGGCTCGTCAACATAATTTGAGTTTATACAGTTAAGTCACTTCCGCTCGTGGTTTTCAATTCAACTGCGTAAATCCTATAGATGTTCTATACTGGAAATTAAAAAGGGCAGGAGCCCGGAAACAGAATATGGCAAAAGACAGCTCAATAAAAAATACATCAGCTTCTGAAGGAAATAAAAAGTTTAGCAGGAAAAAACCAGATCGTGAAATAAATAAGAAGCAGAAGATAGAGACGGATAGAAAACCGACTGTAGAAATGCATGGCAAGAAAACCAGCTCTTTTATCCCGAAAAAAGTAGAAATAGGAAATGAAGTAAAATCCGGAGCAAAAGCTGCAAGAAAGCCCAAAAAAACAGAGCCGATGAAAGCCACAGCAAGAAAGGGGAAGAGACCAGAATTGAGGCCTGAAACCAGGGCCGAAAAAAAAGAAAAAAAGCAGAAAAAAAGTTTTTCTCCACCTCTTCCTCTATCGAAATTCCTCCCTATGAGCCCTGAAGAAGTAAAAGCTCGCGGCTGGAAGGAACTGGATATAATTTTGCTTACAGGAGACGCCTATGTAGACCATTCCAGTTTTGGGACTGCAATAATAGGAAGGGTCCTTGAAGACGCCGGCTTCAGGGTAGGAATAATTACCCAGCCGCGCTGGGACAGCCCTGAAGACTTCAGAAAACTTGGAAAACCCAGGCTCTTTTTTTCCATAAGCGCAGGAAACACTGACTCCATGGTAAGCAACCTGACCCCTGGACTTAAACCCCGGGATAAAGATGCATACTCCCCAGGAGGCAAAACAGGACTTCGCCCTAATCGCGCAACGATCATATATTCAAACAGGATAAAAGAAGCCTTTCCTGATGTGCCTATAGTGCTCGGAGGAATTGAGGCTTCCTTAAGGCGCTTTGCTCATTATGATTATCTTTCGGATAAAGTAAGACAATCGGTTCTGGCTGATGCCCCTGCAGACCTTATTGTATACGGCATGGGAGAACTCCAGATTGTAGAAATTGCAAAGCGCCTTCAGGCTGGGGAAGATATTAAGGAGATCAGAGATATCCCGGGCACGGTCTGGAAGATGGAAGTCAAAGCCTGGAAAGAGCTTAAAGAAAAGAGCAAAAGGACAGCTGAAGACCAGGATAGAAGGGAAGAGGGTAAACAAGAACAAAAAGAATCAGATGAGGGTGAATCTGAGAATACGCTTGAGGATATAGTTCGGTATACCGCCCTAGATGCAGGCAAATTTTTCAAGGAATACATCGAAATCTCTTCGTTTTCTGAAGTTTCTCAGGATAAAGCGGCTTTTGCAAAGGCTTTCCGCACATACTTCCTGGAACAGAACCCGGTTAGTGGAAAAGGCATTGTCCAGCCTCACCCGAAAACCATTATTGTACAGAACAGGCCAATGCGTCCCCTGACAGAAGTGGAACTTGACCATGTGTATGAACTGCCATTCACAGGCGAAGCCCACCCTTCCTATACTGAACCCATACCTGCCCTTGAAATGGTGAAATTTTCCCTGACAACGCACAGGGGCTGTTTTGGGGGCTGTGCCTTTTGTGCCATTACACAGCACCAGGGGCGCATGATTGCGAGCCGCAGCATTGAGTCTGTCCTTCTGGAGGCAAAAAAGCTTACGGAAAAGCCGGACTTTAAAGGTATAATTAACGGAGTAGGAGGGCCCACTGCTAATATGTACGGTATGACGTGCAGCTCCTGGGAAAAGACGGGAGCCTGCCTGGATAAAGCCTGCCTTTACCCCCGCGTATGCCCTGCCCTTGATACGAGCCATAAAAAACTGCTCGAATTGATGCAGCGCCTGCGCGAACTTCTAGGGGTCGGGCATGTCTTTACAGGTTACGGTGTACGCTACGACCTGGCTCTTGAAGATGAGGAATATTTGGAAAAACTCTGCGCCCAGCATATCAGCGGGCAGCTCAGGATTGCGCCTGAACATTTCTCAAAGCGAGTAAGCGATGCAATGTCCAAACCCGGAAAAGAAGTTTATGAGAAATTTGCAGACAGGTTCAATGCATTTAACAAAAAATACGGCAAGGAACAGTACATAGTAAACTACCTGATGTCTGGACACCCGGGCTGCACTCTTAAAGATATGATCGAGATGGCAGAGTATGTGCGGGACCATGGAGGCTATACTGAACAGGTACAGGACTTCACTCCAACCCCAATGACAGTGTCAACCTGTATGTATTACACAGGGCTTGACCCGTTCACAGGCAAAAAAGTGTACGTTGCAAAGGACAAAAAAGAAAAAGCAATGCAAAGATCCCTTATGCATTACAGGAACCCTGCAAATTACGAGCTTGTGTATGAGGCTCTGGAAAAGGCAGGAAGGCTTGACCTTGTTGGAAATGCTCACAAGTGTTTGATAAGGAGAAAAAATAAATTTTATTAACCTTCTTTCGGGATATGGAAAAAGACTCCGTATCCCGGACTTGAATTAAAACCTGAGCAAAATATTAAAAATAAAAATTTTGTTATATTATAAATCTGTAATTTTCAAATAATAAAACCTGGTTGTAAACTTTTCCTAACTCTTTCTATCAAGCTCCACACTTGTGTACAAAGTCCTGAATCATTTCTGTTGCTTTCTTGCAACTGATGATAAAAGGCTTGTCTTTAACAGTAATGGTAAGATTTGCCTTACCATCCCAATCAAAACTGGCTACAACTCCACGACCTGAGATCTCTCCTTGATTTCCTGGAGGCACGTGAAGACCTTCAGCTTCAAGTTTTTTCTTCATGCAATTGAATACATTTGGAGTAACGTTACGAAACGTTACAGGGCCACATCCCATATTTTTTCCTCCTATTATTATTTAAAGATTTATATTTAGGCTGAAATCGCAATGAAGTGACATTATTTGAGATAAAATTTATGAGGCAACAATCGCAATGAAATGTCACCCAAAAACAGCCCAAATTAATAACAACAAATTGGTTATTACTGTATAAAAAATTTTTCCACTGACTGGGAGATATATAAAACGCATATGAAATTCTTCGAATAACAGCCACAAAAAATGAAAGTACCCAGAAGCATTTTCATGCTAAATATGGAAATAGCTTTTAAATTAGCTTTTTAATTAGAAACAAAATAAAAAGATATAGAAGAATTTAAGAAATAGATTACTACAGACTGTCTCAAAAACAAAGTTAATTCCACACAAGTGTCAATTTTTCCACAATAAGGTTAATTTATATCTAAACTTCTCTATTTTAAGTTTGTTTGTTTTTAAAGTTAACATATCTCATAATACAATTGTAGAAGTAGTTTGAGTTGTGAGACAGCCTGAATAACTGTGATTTCATATTCTTATGTGAAAATTCAATAAAAAGTTAATAAACAAAAGATAACAGATTTTCCATTTTTGTCCCTAGGTCGCGGCAGCGTTAAGATGTCGCATTTAATCGATTACAACGATTCAAAATCGTATAATCCTTGATGACTGACACGACACTAGTGTCAAGAATGTTTAATTGTTGATCACCTATTAACCTACATTCGGCAGGTCGACATTAAATATCATTAATATTATATCTCTTCTCTGATCTCCCATGGTAGAAAAAAACATCAGTAGAAGAGTTGAATCCTCCTTAAAACGTACAAAATTCTTAGGTCA
>JASGVX010000100.1 GCA_030054735.1 Methanobacteriota archaeon
TCCCAAGGGCAGGTTATCCACGTGTTACTGAGCAGTACGCCATGTTCACGAAGAACATATGACTCGCATGGCTTAGGCGAACACCGATAGCAGTAACCTCTGGCAGGATCAACCAGAATTGTTAATCTATCGCACACTTAAAAGTAAAGGTCTTGGTCGCAGAAACTTGCACTAACAACATCAATTCAGTTAGTTCATTTTCCAGATAGATGTCTAAAACATCTATCACCCAGAATTAACCGAACCGACAAATCCTCGTCAGTCAGAAAATAACTCCTGACTCCATTTTTAATAATTAGTAATTCTGCATTTAGGATGCAGGAAACTATAGTTATGTGCTCATAGAATATAAAGATATCTATTTGCCTTTTGAAAAGGAAAGATATCAAAAGAAAAGACTATGAGAAGTCCAACCAGCACAAAAAGATTCATGCTGAGACTGGAATCACATATACATAAGTTTAAGTATATAAAACTTATTATTCAGGCAACTTTGTAAAGAAAAAGAATTATAGCAGACTAGATATATTACTTTTTCAATTCCTGAATTCCCACTCCAGAATTGATAATTCGAGAGCGGCACACACTTGTTTTTCGTGTGAGACATACAAACGCACACCCAGTATATATACCTATCGCTCCGTGAATCACTTTGAAAAAAATGAAAATAAGAAGAGATTAAAAGATAGCAGAAAAGCGCAGCATTAAAATAACAACAAGAAGTTGAAAGTTGCACGACGAATAACCTTAAAACCCGAAAAAAGAGATATATGGATATTTAAGGGTATAAAAATAAAAAAACGAAATAATATTACATATTGCATATAAAGAGGTATCACACTGGCAAACTTGAAGAAACCTACATCAAAAGCCTACCCCAGTACAGAAGAAACGGTAACAAGAGTACGCACTCCGCGCAGGGAAAATAATGAGATCCTGGCAACCGTTGAAAGTCTTCTTGGTGCAAACAGACTCAGACTCCGCTGCATGGACGGGATCGTCCGTATGGGAAGAATTCCAGGTTCTATGAAGAAGAAAACCTGGATCAGAGAAGGAGATATCGTCATTGCCGTGCCGTGGGAATTCCAAAACGAAAAGGCAGACGTAATCTGGAAATACACAAGGCCACAGGTAGACTGGCTTGAAAGGAAAGGATACCTGAAAGGATAACATGAGCAAGGATCTCAAAAAAAAAGTAAAGCGCATCGATAGTGCTAAAGATAAAGCACGGGCAAGAGAAAAAGACTCCGACCGGCTGAAGGTAGAAGAAAACGTATTTGATGTACCCACCCTTAAAATTCTCTATACCCTTTCCAACAAAGGCATAATAAAGGTACTGGGAGGGCCCATCAGTACTGGAAAGGAAGCGAATGTTTTCTATGCAGAAGGCGAGGAAAAAGAACTGGCAATAAAGATATACAGAATGGCCAGCAGCACTTTCAAGGCAATGGATGCCTATATTATGAAAGACCCTCGCTTCACGAACATTCGAAGTAACAGGCGAGATATTATTTTTGCGTGGACACGTAAGGAATTGCAGAACCTGATACGTGCAAAGAACGCAGGAGTACGGGTACCTGAGCCGGTCATTGCTGAAAAAAATATTCTTGTCATGGAGTTCATGGGAAAAGAAAAGACACCCTATCCTCTGTTGAAGAATACAGCTCTTGAGAACGACGAAGCAAAACTTGTTTATGACAGAGTCGTCGAATATATGCGTCTCCTCTATAAGGAAGCTAATCTCGTACACGCCGACCTGAGCGAATACAATATCCTCATTGATCCAACAGATATAACCCCAATATTTATTGATATGGGACAGTCCGTAACCCTGGAACATCCTAACACCAGAGAGTTTCTCTACAGAGACGTGTTAAATATACTCAGGTTTTTCGGCCGCTATGGGATCACGGACAAACCTGAAGAACTACTTTCAAAAATACAGGTGGAAACAACATGACTCAGTATGTCAAAATTCCCAAAGAGAGAATCGGAGTAATCATCGGTCCTAAAGGAGAAACAAAGAAACTCATCGAGGACAAAACCGCGTGTCAGCTGGAAATCGACGGCGATAGCGGAAAAATCGATGTTACCTGTGCGGAAGACCCATTAAAAGAATTCAGGGTTCTTGAAGCCGTCAAAGCCATAGGAAGAGGTTTTAGTCCTGAAAAAGCCCTTGAACTCCTTGAAAACGATATGCTGATGCTTGAAGTGATCGACCTTTCCGATGTTGCCAGCACTCCAAAAGAGCTCCAGCGTATAAAAGGCAGAATTATAGGAAGAAACGGGCGGACCAGAAAACTTGCAGAAAGCCTCATAAATGTCAGGATCTCCGTATATGGAAAAACCGTATCCATACTAGGCTACCCTGAGCAGAACACCATAATAAGGACAGCCATAAAGATGCTGCTCGACGGGGCTACTCACGGCGCAGTCTACAAATTCCTTGAAATGAAGCACCAGGAACTTCTGCGCACGCAGCTTGACTCAATTGAATTACACTGAAAAAAATCAATAAAAAAGGAGAGTTCCGGAACCTCAATCTGATCCGGTCTCTTCAAAACCTTCTTCGTCTTCACCTGACCTTTTTCCGCTGCCTTCAAGGAACTTCCCCCTTCCAGGCTTTACATTAATGGATCCTTCCACCCAGACTACCTCGCCTCTGGACAGAGTGTAGTCCGGGAAGACCGCATCCATGCCTTCAAAAGGCGTCCAGCCCGCCTTACTGTGCAGCATATCAGCCCTTATGGGTTGAAGGTTGCGCGGGTTTACGATCATAAGGTCTGCATCAAACCCCACCTCAAGCCTGCCCTTACCCAGGCGGTTCAGCCCGAAAGCCTTTGCAGGGTTCCGGCTTGTGAGCATTATCATCTGTGAAAGAGGCAAGATATTTTTCCTGACTGCCGCAAGCATAAGAGGCATAAGAGTCTCAACTCCGGGCACTCCCGAAGGAGCAGCTCTTATATCAAGATCCTTTTCAGACTCAAGGTGAGGAGCATGGTCTGACGCTACCATATCAATAGTCCCGTCATTCAGCCCGTTTACAAGCGCTTTGATGCTGTGGCTTCCTCGCAGAGGAGGGTTCATCTTGCCAAAAGCCCCGAGCCTTTCCCAGTCCCTTGTAGAAAGGAACAGATGATGAGGAGTAACCTCACAAGTAAAATGGGGTTTTTTATTTCCCCTTTTTGCAAGATATTTTTCTTTTCGGACCATCCCCACAGCTTCAAGCGTGCTAAGATGGCAGAAATGTGCCCTGACTTCTAGCTGGGAAATAAGTTCAAGTGCACTCTGGACAGCCAATGCCTCACACGCATTTGGGCGCACCTTTGAATGATAGTCACAGGAAACTTCCCCTTTAAACAACTGTTCAAGTTCAAGGCGCATTTTTTCGTCCTCAGCGTGGATCGTAGCAAGAGCTCCAAGTTTCTTTATCTCAGTAAGGGCTTCTTCAAAGGTTTCTTCATTGATGTTCAGTCCACCTGTTGACTCAGCCATGAAAATTTCTCCAAAAGCCGTAACACCCAGCCTCCAGAGTTCTTTGAGCTTCTCTATATTTCCTGTTACCCCGCCATTAATCCCAAAGTCTACAATGGATTTTCCCCTGGCAAGTTTGAGTTTCTGTTCAAAAGAACGACTATCCGTAGTAGGAGGTATGGTGTTTGGCTGGTCAATAACAGTAGCAATACCTCCGGCAGCTGCAGCACACGACCCTGTATACCAGTTCTCTTTCAGGGTCATGCCCGGTTCCCTGAAATGGACATGCACGTCTATTCCAGCAGGCAGGGCAAGCGACCCCCCGGCATCTATTACCATATCCGTACTTGAGACCCTTAAATCCTTTCCGATTTTTGTAACCTTGCCGTGCTCAATGATAATTTCGGCAGGCTGAAGAGAGTTGTGATAGTAAATTCTCGTATTTTTGATATGAATATCAGGCATGGGCGTCTATATGCTTAAAACATACTTAAAGCATGTACATGAGCAGGAATTGAAAAACAGAAAAGAAAAGAAAAGAAAAGAAAAATCAATTTTAATTCAGTCTGACGCGTTCTGACGTTGCAAGGTAGACAGCACTTTCACAAATATTACAACAGTGATCCGCAATCCTTTCAAGATATCGACTCAGGAAAAGCAAATATGTGGCTTTGGAAATAATGCTGGTATCTTTTGCCATCATTTCAATCAACTCAACCCATACCACATGAAAGAGCTTGTCAACTTCGTCGTCCCGGGCTGCGGCCTCTCTTGCAAGGGCCTCGTCCTGAGTCAAGAATGCTTTCAGGGAGTTTTCAAGCATGTATGCTGTAATATCTGCCATTTTTTTTGTATCAATAAGCGGTTTTATATGTTCGCCTTCGATTTTATCAGGGATTTTAGCAATATTAATTGAAAGCCCCACGATTCTTCTAAGGTCTGCTGAGATCTTAAGTGCTGATACAACAAGCCGGAGATCCTTTGCCATAGGCTGCTGAAGCGCAAGCAGATCGAAAACAGAAATCTCGATTTTTTCCTCGAGTATATCTACTTTATACTCAAGTGCAAGGGTCTTTCTAGCAAGATCGACATTGAGATCTACAACCGCCTCCATTGAGTCATGAAAGATCAGTTCAGACATCTCTCCGAGAGAATGTACGGACTCTTTAAGCAGGTCCAGCTGCTGAAAATATCGTTTTCTAATCATCTTTATCACCCAAACCTGCCAGTAATATAATCCTCAGTACTCTTTTCCTTTGGACTGTGGAAGATCTGTCTTGTCTGACCGAACTCAATCAATTCACCCAGAAGGAAATATCCAGTATAATCCGAGATTCTGGCTGCCTGTTGCATATTATGAGTTACGATTACTATTGTATAATCTTTTTTAAGGGTCATAATAAGGTCTTCAATCCTTGCAGTAGAAATCGGGTCAAGAGCACTTGTAGGCTCATCGAAAAGAATAATTTTGGGTTTTACTGCCAGTGTCCTGGCAATACAGAGCCTTTGCTGCTGCCCGCCGCTAAGAGAAAGAGCAGGAGATTTCAGCCTGTCTGAAGTTTCTTCAAAGAGAACAGCCGAACGAAGAGCACTTTCAACAACTCCATCGATATCCTTCTTATTTATTCCATGGATACGCGGCCCATATGCAATATTATCATAGATTGACATAGGAAAAGGGTTGGGCTTCTGAAAAACCATACCTACCTTTTTTCTGAGCTCAACCACATCAACATCTGCTCCATATATATCCTCGTTTTCGATTAAAACTTTACCTTTGATCCTGCAGTTTTTAACAAGGTCGTTCATCCTGTTTAAGCACCGAATAAAAGTAGACTTGCCGCACCCGGAAGGACCGATAAGGGCAGTTACACTGTTTCTTGGGACCTGCAGGGATATATTCTTAAGGGCCTGCTTTTCCCCATACCACAGATTAAGATTTTCTACCACTATATGAGGCTGAGCTACTTTTTTAACATCTTCAGTCATTTATTAACCTCAATATTATACAAACCTGATAATTTTGAAGATTCCAAACTTGATATTACTCATTAGAATATAATCAAATTTTCAATTTCTGCCTGTAATGCCTGCGGATAAGAACCGCAAGGAAATTCAGTCCCAGTACAATCATCAAAAGAACAAGAGCCGTCCCATACTGAAGGGGCCGGGTTTTGACAATGTTTGTCCCTGAAGTTGCAAGCACAAAGAGATGGTAGGGAAGAGCCATGAACTCGGAATAAACCGAATCAGGCAGCCTTGGCAAAAAGTAAGCGGCGCCCGTCAGAAGAATGGGAGCCGTTTCTCCTGCAACTCTTCCGATACTCAGGATAGAACCTGTAGTAATTCCTGGAATGGCTGCAGGCAGTACCACGTGCCTTATAGTCTGCCATTTGCTGGTCCCGAGTGCAAGTGAAGATTCCCTGTACTCATTCGGAACTGCAATAAGGGCCTCCTGAGTAGAACGGATAACTACCGGGAGAGTTAGAAGGGAAAGCGTGAGGCAAGAAGCCAGCAAAGAAGAACCAAACCCAAAATACTTAACAAACAGTGCAAGCCCGAAAAGCCCGAAAACTACAGAAGGGGTTCCTGCAAGGTTGTTGATTGCCATTTCTATAAGCCAGGTGGTGCGGTTTTCTCCCGCATATTCGTTCAAATAGATGGCAGCCATAATCCCCAGAGGAAGAGCTGTAGCCATTGAACCTATGATAAGGTATATGGTACCCACAATTGCAGGATAAATTCCCCCTTCAGTCATCCTCATGCGGGGCATCTCTGTAAGGAACTCAACGCTAATTGCACTGTGCCCGTTGTAGATAATATAGGCAAGGATAATTAGCACAAACCCGGCTACTGCCATTGCTGAAAGTGTTAGAAGGGAAAAGGCAATTTTTTCACTTGTCCTTGCATTCAATCCCATACTCAATCCATCCCGAATAGGTTTATGATCAGTTTCATTTACTTTTGCACTTAGTTCCACTTTCAGTCCACCTTGCACCTGTATCGTTTTTAAAGCTATCGTTTTTTAAGTATATCAGAAATCAGGTTAATCAGGAGAGTTATAATTAAAATTACAGCCCCGACAGCAAAAAGGGCATGGAAGTGAGCACTTCCCTGAGGAACCTCACACATCTCAAGTGCAATTGTGGCAGTCATCGTCCTTACAGGGTTCTGAATGCCCACAGGAAAAGAAGGAATTACTGTGGCATTCCCGGTTAGCATCATTAGAGTTATTGTCTCACCTATAGTCCTTCCTATTCCAGGCATTTCTGCAGCTGAGATTTCCACAACCTGGGAAGAGCCTATACTATTTTCATTTCCAGTATTTCCAATTCCCAGAAATACAGGTCCAAACACGAGTAACACGAGGACTGAATACATTTTCAGATTATTTTTCATGTTACATATACTCCATTAAATAAATGATAATAAATCCGGGATCTATAGGTATCAAGGTTATCTCCAGTATAAGTGAAAATAAAAAAGAGGAATATATAAGAGTTCTCCATATACAATATTGAGGAGTATATATAATAAATACACCCCCATAAATATATCGAACTATATAGTATAAAATAAATAAAAGAGTATTGCTTAAAAGAATAGTATTAAAAAACTGCAAAGCCAGTAGAAAGCGGATAGTAACAGAGGAAAAAAAGCATCCTGGACCTGAGAAATATTTCTCTTGCCCCAAAAACCATTTTCAAATCAGAAAAATAAACACCTCACCAGCTTGTTTAGAGGGTTTGCCAAAAAATAGAAAATTTTAAAAGTCAAACAGGGAACTCTGCTCTGCACGCCCGTTCTCCGGATACTGGACTTTTTCTTCCTGTGATATTCCTGCAATTTTCTTTTTAGAGGAAATTTTTTGTTTTTCCTCTATTTTCACTTCGGGCTTCTTTACTTCAAAATCAAAGAGGCCCTTTTGTTTTGAGTCAAAGTCAAGAGACGAGCCATTGACCCCAAAGACTTCCAGTATGCGTTCAACAGGAGGCAGAATCTGCTTTTTAACATAATAATCGACATCTATAGGGATATTATGTTCTCGGACATAATCAGGATCCTCTGCCCGGTCTACAAAAAGGCCTCTTCCTGCAACAATAACAAATGGAATTCTTGTCCCTATCGAAGGCATGACCCCTGTCCGTTTTTTCAGGTTTTCTGCAACTGTCAGGTGCGGCTGCTTGTTTTTGTAACTTTCTGTTTTCCGGGTAAGGGTCCTGGTAAGAATAAGTTTTTCAATAATTTCAGTATCTTTTCCAGGATCAAGATTTCTGACATTGCTGACCACATTACGGACATGTTCTACAGCCCTGTCAACGTCACCCTCTATAAGCACAAGTTCAAGAACCCTGTTAAGAGTGACTGAGGTCAGTTCACACCAGTCTCTGCGCACGGTTTCCATGCCTTTGACCTTGATTTTGTTTTCCCAGCCTGAGTTTTTGGGCTCAAAATACCAGAGTGCATAACGCTTCTTTGCAATAAGCAGGGCACGTTTTGCAATAGACTCAAACTCGAGTTCCATGGGATCTGGAAGAGAAGCCGATACAATATTTGAAATCCTGTTCCCTACAAGGCGGACCTCTTCAAGGGAAAGATCTCCTTTTGACATACAGTGTACAAAAACACTGTCTGTATCCCCGTAAGCAACTGAAAGTTCAACAACCTTGTCCTGAACGGAAAGTTTTCCTGCTTCATCTGGAAGTAAAGCTTTTGAGTCCCTGAGGACGATTTTTCCTATGCCATTGTTAATAAGGTCACGCGTATTGAGGATATTGCTCCTCCCAAAACTTGTTACAGCATTTGCAAGTGTCAGGCTGTAGAGCCTTGCCCGGGCATAGCCGGAATAGCCGTAAAAACTGTTCAGCAGAATTTTTATGGCGAGCTGAGAGGCATCAAGTACACGGTACTCATCTTTATCCGAGGTCCGCTTCATCCTCTTCTTTGTCTCTCCCCTCTTGTTAAGCAGGTCTTCAAGAATGGAAGGCACAATTCCTCTGTAGACTTCAGGAGGCACGAATTCTCCCCCAGAAGGGGGCTTAATAGTTTTTCCATCAGGCCGGTCCCTGGTTATAACAGTAGTATAGCACAGGTTGTGAGCCATCATGATAGTTGGATAAAGGGATTTGTAGTCAAGGATAAGAACATTTTTCAAAAGCCCTTTTTTCGGTTCCAGTACTTCTCCGCCTTTCAGATCCGAGCTCATATCATATCTTTTTGAAGAGAGTTCGTCCCCTGGCTTTGGAAGAATTACTCTGTCTCTCAGCCCGAATTCTCTTAAGAGAAGGTTCTCAACCATGGAAGTCTGGCCACCGTCAACGACCTCCTGTAGAAGGCTCCCGCTCACCTGAGCAAGGGCTATATATTTGTCAAGAAGCCTCAGATCAAGGATAAAATCAAGGGCAAGCTCGGCATCCCGGCGTGAATAATCAACAAATTTCTGGAATTTCTCCCCAGAGTCATTCCAGTACTCTTCCATTTCAAGCGGAGGGACATCAAGTTTTTCGCGGCTCAGAAGCTCTTTTGAAACGGCTCTCAAGGTATACTGCTTCAGGCTGAAATCTCTCCTTATAAGTGGCAGAGCATCCACAACCACCCTTCCTTTAACTTCAGTCCGGGTAATAAGTCCGAATTTTCTATAACCTATCTGGCTACCGTCCCTGCCAACAACTGGATTAATCACTTCCCCTTTTGCGCTGAGAGCTTTGACTCTGTCCGTGATATAAGGGATGTCGAAGTCCTGGTGGTTATACCCTGCAACAATATCAGGATCGTATTCGCAAAAAATCTTGAAAAATCTGTTCAACATATCAGTTTCGTCTTTACAGGGGATGACATCCCCACTCATACAGTCGACGTGTTTTGCCAGCAGGACCAGGGTCTTATGCCCTTTGTACTCGGGCTCGAAAGAAAAACTGATCATGATTATAGGCGAGACATCCGGGGAAGGCATCCCTCCGTCAAGGGGCAGGCACTCAATATCAAAAGAAAGATATTTCAGAGGGGCAGTGGCCAGGTTTTCAATCTTTTTTAACTCAGACACAAGGATTGAAGTATCACATTCAATCTTTTCGCAACGAGTGCTGCCTGCCTTAAAGTACCTGATAGGGTCAACCGGCGTTCCTTCTGCAGAAACCCAGACCATGCCACCAAGGTCCCTATCAATTAAAAAGCGGTTCCTGAAAAGGATATCACTTTCATAGACCTGCCAGTCGTCTTCGGCTCTCAAAACATCCTGGATCTTCAGAATTTCGTCCCTTATCTCAGGAACATCCCTTGGCAGGTTGGTAGTAATCCTGAGCATCTCAGTCTTTGTTTTCTGGTACTCTACAGGCTCGAACTTTTCGACAATTTCGACCTTTTTGACCTGCTCAAAAGTATCTTTAATAAGCCTTGCTACAGCGTGCAGGTCTCCTGAGGCCTTGAGATAAAAGTAAGGCTCAAAATCCGGGACAAAGCAGCATACACTTTTTCCATCCGCACC
The DNA here is from genome assembly GCA_030054735.1 of Methanobacteriota archaeon. GTDB lineage: Archaea > Halobacteriota > Methanosarcinia > Methanosarcinales > Methanosarcinaceae > Methanosarcina. Next base: position 9,959 of record JASGVX010000100.1, read on the forward strand.
TCTGCCAAAGAGGCGGATGACAGGACTACTGTCAACGATTTCGTAATCTGCATCCAAGATCTGAAAATCCATAGAGATGGATTAAAGCTTAAGAAGGACATATATCTTTTGTTGGGAGTTAAAGTGTAAAAATCAAAGTTGCGCTGGCGCACCCCGCAGCAAGCAAGGTGTATCTTCCGCGCCAGCACTCTGGTTTTAATGTTTATAGGACTTACGCACTTGAAATGTAAAATCAGACACATACGGGCTCATCAATATTATTTAAGTTTATACAGTTAAGTCACTTCCGCTCTTGTTTTTCAATTCAACTGCGTGAGTCATAGGATCTCTCCAATTTAAATCTAGTGCTTTTTTTATACTTTAAATTATATGCAACTACTCAGCTAGCCTTAAAAGACTACCTGAATAGTTACAGAAATAGAACTAAAATACCAAAAAAATTTTAATTTTTACCCAGTAAAAAAGACACGATACCAAAATCTAGTGATAATCATAAAAATCAAAAATCACTAGATTTTGAATATGGCACAATTCTTTGAGCATGACATATTGACCTGTGCCAGAAGAGCTTGAATATTGAGTTTGATCGAAAATTGAATTCTG
>JASGVX010000101.1 GCA_030054735.1 Methanobacteriota archaeon
TATCACCACATATATGAATACTGGATCATTTTTTCATAAAAGTTTAGTATGAGATATTATTAATTGATCATATGTAAACCTAAAAGTAACGTACAAATACTACGTATTTTTCCCAAAATCGGCATCAACAAAAATTATGAAAAATTAAATGTCGACCTGCCGAAAGAAGGCTATAAACATGAGATGGAACTCTGTACCTGTGGTGGGGTTCTATACCTAAGTGGAGCTATAAACATGAGGTGGAGCTACAAACATGATTACATGTATAAACAGGAGTGAAGAACAATGGAATTTGACATAAGCAAACAGAACCCTGAAGAGATGAATCTTGCCGATGTTGCACTTGAGTATGATGAGCTTGTTTCTGCAATATCTGTTCTTGAAAGAAGGCGGGAAGAACTCAGAACTCACATCCTGAATACCTTCAAAGAGAAAGGTATTGACGTCCTGAGGGTAGGAAATATAGAGCTGAGACAGAAAAGAGTGGACTGGAAACTCTGGCGCATCAGCAAGCTGAAACCTTACCTTCAGAAACGGGAACTCTGGGAAATGGTCGAGTCCGTTGACAGGAAAAACCTCAGTAAGCTAATCAACAGAGGTTTCCTGACTGAAGAGGATCTTGAGGGCATGTATGATGTGGAGCCTAGATACAGTCTGTATGTAAAAAGAGTTTAATAACATAATCAAGGAGTCAGTGCATCTGTTTTTATTTATCTGGCAGGGCGGAGCAGTTGTTCATGGCGTGGAAAGAAAAGGAAAGGAAAATATCATTCACCATTTATCAATATCAGTAATTATGCATATTTATCCAGATAAGGAGAAATGGTTTTTAGGGAAATAAGTAATTTGATGGAAAATGGCAAAACCTCAACTGCAAATTAAATACTTTAAGGATAAAGAAAATTCTACAGATGGATTTTCAACCGAAATTTCGCCCGTAAATAACTTCTTTTCCCAAAACTCTTTTAGTTCCCTATAAGTTCCAGAAGCGGACATCTTGCAGAGTTCCCATTCTTTTTATAATATCTCTTGGCGTGTTCCACGAGCAGGGCATGGTATTCCTGGTACAGGGGCAGGTCTTTTGGCAGATTTTCTTCAAAAAGTGCCTTAATTTCATCATACTTTGCCTTTTCCCCTGCAAGGCCCAGGTTCGTCACTATCCTCCTTGTATATGCATCAACCACAAAAGAAGGCTGTTTGAAGGCGTAAAGCAGGATTGAATCGGCAGTTTCAGGGCCCACCCCTTTTAACGAAAGTAGTTCTTCGCGGGTCAGAGTCCTACTTTTCAGGTTAGAAAACCATCCGGCGAGGGTTTTGAGGCGTTCAGCTTTCTGGTTATAGTAACCTGCTGGTTTGATGGCTTCTTTTAAGGTTTCCGCATCCATAGAGAGGATTTTCTCTGGAGAAAGGACTTTTAGATCTTTGAGGTTGAGGAGCGCTTTTTCAACCTGTGGCCATCCTGTGTTCTGGGTAAGCAGGGTTCCGCAGATTATCTCAAACTGCTGGTTCCCTGTCTGCGGGTATGTATAGTCTCCCGGATGGTATCCCTTAATTGAGCCGCTTTTTGTAGGGTTTGTCCCTCCGGTTTCATGAAGTTCAATTAAAGGCCACCAGCCCTGAGGTCCATAGGAAGCGAGGAGGAAATCATAGATTTTCAGGATTAGCGGATTATTGTTTCTCATATTCATGGTACTGGTTTTCTGGTTTTTGTTCTCCATTTTTAGCACAGCGGAAGTTAAGGTCGGGCTTAAATCATGTTGTCTTTGAAGTATCAGTTCCATTTTTATAGTCAAAGCGTAAAACCCCTGAGTTTTTAGCTCAGGGGATATAAGCGTCAACTTCGCCAATAATAGGGATGGAAAAAGTAAAAATGCTTCCCTTCCCAAGCTCGGATTTAACCCAAACTTCCCCGCCCTGCATCTCTACAAAGCATTTGACAAGCAAAAAAGCAGGGCCTGCTCCCTCCCTGCTCCCTGGACTCGAATTTTTCAAGCTGCACGAAGGGTCGGAAAATATTTTGCTGTTTTTCCTCAGGAACTTCCTGACCGTGGTCTGCAGCACTTATAAGCACCCTGTCTCCTGAAACCACGGAGGATATGTTAATAGTGCTCTTTTCAGGTGAAATTTTTAAAGAATAATTGTGGTAATGGGATACTCACTGTCTATAATTTGGAACCTGTGCGCCAGAGTATTTCGCAACAGGCCCAGAGTCCCTCACTCATACCTCAACGCATCTACCGGTTTCAATTCCGAAGCATTTTTTGCCGGCACAAGGCCTGCAATAAGACCCACGATTATAGAGACAAGAGTTGCAATAATGGTCCCCTTTATACTGAGGGCAAATTCAAAGGGGGTCTGCATTTTTATTGAGATCAGAAGCAGTATCGCCTGTACTGCAGCTGTGCCAAGAAGAATTCCTATTATTCCGCCTACAAGGCTGATCATTGCGGCGTTACAGAGAAAGATAAGCATGATATCTTTGTTCTGTGCTCCAATGGCTTTCATTATCCCGATTTCTTTTGTTTTCTCAAGGACGGATGTAAACATTGTATTTGCAATCCCTGTTGAGCCTACAAGCAAAGAAATGCCTGCAATAAACGCCAGAAAAGCAGTAAGTCCGCTAATCACTTTTCCAACACTTTCCATTGCCTCTTTTCCTGAGTACACATAGAAGTCCTGGGTCTTTTCATCAACTTTTCGCGAAAGCCTCAGCCTGTCCTCAATTTCTTTTAGTGTGCTTTTGTAGTCGGCATTTTTGTAGAGTTTAACCTCTATAGAGTCATAGACATCTCTCTTTTTTTCACCAGAATAAGCTTCTACATCATTGCCTGGAAGATAATAAACTTCCTCGTAAGGCATGAAAATGCTGCTATCAAAACCAAAGCCACCCAATAGCCCTCCTTCATCTGCCAGAATCCCGATTACCCTGTAGGACTTGCCGTTCAGGAGGATCATTTGATTGACCCTGATTTTCCGGCCCAGCTCTACGTTGTTAGCAAGTTCTCCGGATATGACCACTGAAGTCCGGTCTCCAGGCTGAAGCATCCTTCCCTCTCCAACCTTTTTATTGGTGATTTCAGGCCAGACACGCGGGTCCACTCCACTTACATAGACATGTGTCTTCTTGCCTCCGAATTCCAATGTTGCACCATGATTAACGTTAACGTTAACGTACTGAACTCCAGAAATGCGGCTAATTGTGAAAACATCCTTCTTTGTAAGTTCCGGGGCTTTCACCTCTTCATAAATTACAGGATCTCCTGAATCGGTTCCACTATCACTTTCACCTACACTAATATCACCACCTACACTCTCACTTCCCCCTACACTCTCGCCTCCACCTACACTCTCACTTCCCCCTGCACTATCACTTTCTGCTTCTACATGGGAGTGATCTGCCTCTTCAAAATTAAATGGGTAAGAAGGAACAATGACGATTGTATCACCCCCAAGATCTTCAAGCGTTTTGGTTACCTGTTCCTGGAAATATTCCCCGGTTGTGACAATGGCCATTACCGAGGCAATGCCTATGATCACCCCTATGATGGTCAGCCAGCTACGCAGTTTGTTGGCTTTGACCATGTTAAAGGCAATTCTGAGTATTTTTGCAGGTTTCATTACACCACAGCCTTCGGACATTAATTTTTGTTTTGTCTCTCACAGACCTGATCATTAAATGGCCCATTTTATCCGGGTGTTTACTTTTCGCAGGTTTTACTCATTCATTTTTCTCTTTTTGGAAATTTTCCTGTAAACCGCGATTCCTGCAATTCCCAAAACAACCAGGAGCACTAATTTATATAAGAATGAAGAAGTTGAGCTTTTTTCAGGTCCTGAATTCTTATTTGTAGAAGACTCAGTGGCGTAAACCGTTAGCTCCTGTTTTTCGACCTGTCTCTGCCCATCGCTTGAGGTATAGCTGATCTCAAATTTGAGAGGCAGTTCTTTGTCATATGTAACTGGCTTGAGACTGAAATCTGCAATCGTATTGTCCCCTTTTTGCAGGTTACCTAGAACTACCGAATTGCCGCCGTCCATCACGGTCCAGTTTTCCTGCTGGGGAATGGTAACTTTTACGGAATTTGCAGCATTGTTCCCTATATTTGAGACCGAAAAGGTGTAATCTCCTGCAAAGCTTTTTTCCATGTAGGCAATATCAAAATCAGTGGTACCTCCTATGTATATTCCAGCCTTACTTTTTATCTGCTTTCTTCTCTCGTTGTCAAGTGTACCAGCTTCCGTAATGGTTTTTAGTGCTTCAATATCGTCATAAGTAAGAGTCATATCAAGTTTGTAGAGGCCTGGAGCCGTATTTACGTTTGTAAGAACGTTAAAGGTTACATTGGCAGTTTTTCCCACATCGATAAGGTTGATATGCTTTACATTGCTCGAACCAACAGGAAGGATAACATCTTTTGTACAGTCCCAGGAAAATATTGCATTTCTCAGGGGGGAATTACCCGCATTTTTTATCCCGAAAGTAAGTTCTGTCTTTTCTCCAGGGACCAGCCTCTCCAGGCTGATAAACTCAATCTCGGCATTTGATTCACTTTTAATTTCAATCATGAGGTCGCTTGTAATGGAAACTTTGTCTTTTCCGTCTTTTGAATAAAAGAGCACCTTTAAGGGGTATTTTCCTTCATTGACATCGTTTTCCACTCCCACCTTGAACTTTACTATCTTCTCGCGGTTATCTGTAGTTCTTTTTCCCAGGGTACCAATATTCAGTGACAGATCTTCCCCTGGCAGGGGCTTAAAGGGGTAGCGGGGTTCAATTTTAACAACGCATTTATCTTTTGCTTCAGACCCAGAATTCTGGATAGAAATCCTGACTTCCAGAACATCTCCGGGTTTTACAGGGTCCGGGTCCTGGTTAAGCATGTCAATGCTTACCCCTCCCTGCTTAATTGTAGAAACAGTAGATTCTGTACCTGACAGGGTTGATGGATCATTCTCTTCCAGAGCAAAGGCATATGAACTGAAAGCAGCTGTACTTATCAACAGTAGAAGAAATAATCCAAAAAGCTGTCTGTAAATCAGGTTTTTATTAACAGGTCTTTTGCGGGTCGAGGTTTTACCCATAATATTTTTACTATCAGCTGGTTTATTTCTTATTTTTTCAAGAAACATTTTTAATTCCTCTGTAATTCACTTCAGTACTCCGGACAGAGCTGGTTCTGGTTTGCTTCATCACGAACAACTTCTCCGTCTTTTAGTTCGATGTATCTCTGGGCGTATTGTGCAAGGTGCATGTTATGGGTAACCATAATCACGGTTTTTCCTTTTTCCTTCCACAGTCTGTAAAGCATAGTCATTACTTCTTTTCCTGTAACACTGTCAAGGGCACCAGTTGGTTCGTCAGCAAGGATAACTTCAGGATCGCAGGCAAGAGCCCTTGCAATCGAAACTCTTTGCTGCTGGCCTCCCGATAGCTGGGTGGGTTTGTTCTTCATTTTGTCAGAAAGCCCCACAAGAGTCAGCAGTTCCTTTGCCCTTTTTTCTGCAATATCATCGTTAACTTCCTGTATCTCCAGGGGCAAAAGCACATTTTCAAGGGCTGTCATTCCCGGGATCAGGTTATATTGCTGAAAGATAAATCCTATAGTTTTTCCTCTCAATCTGGCCAGATCGGATTCATCTAATCTGGCAATGTTTTCGGATTTAAGGAAGATTTCTCCCTTTGATGGGATGTCAAGGCAGCCCACAAGGTTCATCATAGTAGACTTTCCACTGCCTGACGGGCCAATGATTGCGGTAAATTCGCCTTTCTCGAACTCTGCATTTACTTCTTTCAGGGCATTGACCTGGATTTCTCCCATCTGGTAAGTTTTCCAGACGTCCCTGAAGGCAATCAGTGTATCAACCATATTCTCACCTTAAGAATTGATTGGAATTTAACTTCAAGTTTTTCCTTCTGGAGTCGCTCTATAATTCCATTTTCCCAAATAATCATCAAATCAGGCTGTCTCAAAAATAAAATTAATTCTACAATAGTATTAATTTTTCCACTACAAGGTTAATTTCAAACTTTACTGAATCCTGCAGAACATTCCCATTTACTCAATTTTAGGCAATTCTTTATAAGTTTTCCGGCTAATTTCTCTAAGAATCAGAGATCAGGGAATCTTTACAGATATAAAAAGAGCTACAAAAACAGTTAGAGAATTTGGCCGGAAGTTATATATAGAGAAGTTCAACACGAGTTGCTTAAGGTCTACAGTTAGTAACCAGGTTTTACATTAGAAAAATCTATATATTCTTTAAGATATTGAGTATTTTAAGGCAAATATGGACCTTATGAGTTTTTTCAGCTTTAAAATCTTGTTACTAATGCAATTTTATCGCAAAATCGGCGAAGCCAGTTCTTATTCCTGGGACTAGATATATTAAAGGTTTAAGAATAAGTAGATTGAAGAAAAAAGATATACTTAGGGACGGAGTCGGTTTTGTTAAATGCTCTGGAATTAAATATCCACATCCAGATTATGATGCTTATACTAGCAAAGTGTGGCAAAACTTTTACATTTCAGGTAATGAACTTAAAAAGAAGGTTGCATTTGGTACTGGGACTCATATCAATGGAGTCGAATTATTATTCCTCTAGTTATTATGAACCTCTAGAACACTACAGGATTTCTGCATATACTCTATGGGATGCAGCTAGCATAGGCAATCCGTAATAGGAACTCAAATTTAATTATTGAGAGGCTTTATTATATGAAAGATATGATCTCAATCACAAATAAAATTCAGGAAGTAATCGGAGTTTTTTTCGGACTCATATTATTTTATTTTTGGTTCATATTTATACATAATATAAAAATGTTATTTTTTTCAGAAGTGAGCGTTGTAGATGGCAACGAGATAACCAAGGCTCAATATTGGGGTCAAATAGATCAATGGCTTGTAGCAGGTCTTCTTTTATTCTTTCTGATTTTTGGACATTATTTATTGTGTAGTAAGAATATGAGCACAATTAAAAAAAATCGTGATATTATAGGTATGAAAAGTACATTAATAGGCTTTATTCTGTGGCTTTTTGTAACAATGATAACTTTCTTATTTAAGATTACTTTTCCCTATTCTTTCAATATAGCAGGTGGATATCTTACAATAATTTCTACTTACTTTTTATTAAAAAATAGATAATATAATCTTGAGAAATAGGTGAGGTTTTACAATTTTCCATCAAATTCCTTATTTTTCAATAATATTTGGTTATAATATTTATTTTGTAAAAAAATATTTAAGGATATTTAAAACCAATTTGGAGTATTTCTTTGAGAAAAATTATTAAGAAATATAAATACCTAAAGCAAAATGACTCTAAAAGACATGTTCTGGAGCAGATTTAAATGACCCTTGTTATCGCTTTTATCGGAAAGAACGGTGCAGTAATGGCAGGAGATATGCGGGAAATCACTTTTGAAGGGGAGAAGCCCGATAGGGAAAAACTTGAAAAAGAGCTTTACAGCGGCGCAATAATTACGGATGAGGAACTGGCAAAGAAAGCAGAGGAGTTTGGGGTCAAAATAACGATTGCTGACTGCAAGGAAAAAGTTGCGGAAAGGGATGGGGTCCTTGTAGGAGAGGCATCTTCAATTGAGGACGGAGTCGTCAAAAAAAGAAGGCTTTACGCCTCAGCAGGGAATTATGCAATAGCAGAACTGAGGGATTCAGAGATGACACTGACTACACATGGGAAGGGGAGCAACTTCATAGCTTTCGGAAACGAGTTTACGAAGCAGGTAGCCAACAAATGTTTTAAGAAGCACTGGACGAAGAAAAGCAACCTTCAGGACGCAGTGAAGATACTCATAATGTGTATGGAAAGCGCAGGGGAGAAAACAGCCTCCGTAAGCAGGCAGTTTATGATCGTGCAGACAGCGTCTAATGCTGATGTTTTGAAAGTCGTGGAAAAAGACAGAAACGGCTGAAAAGAGAGAAAAATTCTCTGCCCGACCTTTTCTGCTTATTCGTCTACAAAAAGCTCGACAAATTCGAATTTTGTCACATCAAAGAGGCCCTTATCTCCCAGCTTAAGTTCTGGAATTACCAGAAGCGACATAAAAGAAAGAGTCATGAAAGGCGACTTTAGAGATGTTCCGAGCCTCCTTGCTTCTTCGTTTAGCGTTTGATAACGAGAAGCTACTTCTTTGCCTTCCAGGGTGCTCATAAGGCCTGACACCTCAAGCGGAAAGTCAAGAAGATTTTCTGCAGTCCCGGCAACGATTCCTCCTTTGTTTTCCACAAGCCTGTTGACAGCTCTAACAATATCCTTATCGGTGGCTCCAACTGCAATAATATTATGGCTGTCATGGGCAATACTGCTCGCAATAGCTCCTTTTTTAAGACCGATATTCTTTATGAAGCCAATCTGAACAGGAGCATCCACATACCTGCTCAGGACAACAATTTTCAAAATATCCCGTGATGTGTCCGAAATAAGATTGCCGTTTTCTATTTTCGCTAGAGCCAGTTCCTGGCCTGTAAGCAGTTCTCCATCCTGAGCAACGATTACCCTGATTTTTTGTATCCTTTCCTTTGTTTCCCCTGCCGGCACAGACAGTTTTATATCATCAATTGAAATCTTGCTCCTGTTAAATACATTTTTAGCAGGTTCTTTTCCCAGGGGGAAAAGAACCTTTCCTTCATTGTAAACACAGTTTCCTCCGATAAAGGTGCTCAGAACATTGAATGATTTCAGGTCATCTACAATGATGAAATCGGCAGGATCGCCTTCACGCAACAGTCCGACGTCAAGCCCGTAATGTTCAACGGGGTTAAAAACGGCTGCCCTGATAAGATTATAGATGTCAAGTCCCTTTTCCTGTCCGTGCCTGATTAGCTTATCGATATGCCCTTCTGATATAAGGGTGTCAGGATGGGAATCGTCAGTGCAGAGCATAACTGCTTCGGGATACTCATCTATCAGGTTGTACAGGGTTTCGAAGTTTCGGGCTGAACTTCCTTCCCGAATCAGGATTTTCATCCCCAGCTTTATTTTTTCAACAGCTTCTTCATATTCAAAGCACTCATGGTCTGTAGAAATTCCTGCCGCAATATATTTTTGCAGGTCAGTTCCCCTCAAGCCAGGTGCGTGCCCGTCTATAACTTTACCATACTTTTTGGCAGATTCCAGTTTTGCCATTACATCAGGGGATCCTGAAATCACGCCCGGGAAATTCATCATTTCGGAAAGGTAATACAGGTCATTCCTTGCCAGCAAGCGGTCAACAGCATTTGCGTCCAGGACTGCTCCTGATGATTCGAAAGGTGTAGCCGGCACACATGAGGGCACTCCAAAAAAGATTTTCAACGGGGCTTTTTTTGAGTCCTCAAGCATATAATCAATGCCCTCTTCCCCCATAACGTTTGCAATCTCATGGGGATCGCTGAGCACTGCAACTGTTCCTTTTGCAACAGCCATCCTGGCAAAAACAGAAGGCACGGTCATGGAGCTTTCTATATGCACATGTGCATCTACAAGCCCGGGCAGGATGTACTGCTCCTTATCGTGTTCCTTTTCTTCAACACGAATGATCTTTCCATTTTCAACGCTAATCTCGCCTTTGAACTGCCGTCTGGAAACAGCGTCAACAATAATCCCCAAGTACTTTTTCATGAGTATTTATTTAATTACAACAATGGATAAATTTTTCTAATAAGCCAGTATTAGGAAGCTGGAGAAAAAGAATAAAAAAGGAAGATATGGGTAAATTGGCCGATTACCTTTCATCAAATGTAAAAAAAACTATAAAAATATATAGGTAGTTATTTTTATGGCTGCGAACATCGATTTTGATCATGTAAATGTAGCACGAAAAATAAATAAAAGGTACACTTCAGGTCTTCGGGGATGGCTATATTATATGTTCGTCTCTAACTGGATAATTTCTTATCCCACTAAGACATAACACTAGCAAAAAAGGAAAAGACAAAATGAAACCAACACGAGTTCCTAAAAATCCTTGTTTTTCTTCTGGACCTTGTGCCAAACATCCAGGGTATTCTGTTGAAGAGCTGAAGGATACACCTTTTGGCCGGTCACACCGGAGCAAACCTGGCAAGGAAAAATTAGCTGAAGCAATTAAAAGAACAAGAGATATGCTTCGACTTCCTGATGATTATCTGATAGGTATTGTACCGGCTTCCGATACAGGCGCTTTTGAAATGTGCCTGTGGTCTATGCTGGGGTGTCGCGGGGTTGATGTCCTGGTTTGGGAATCTTTCAGTAAAGAATGGGCAAGCGACATTACTAAACAATTAAAAATAAAAGATACCCGAGTTTTTGAGGCAGAATACGGCAAATTGCCAGATTTAGAGAAGGTTGATTTCAAGAATGATGTAGTCTTTGTCTGGAATGGGACTACAAGTGGAGTCAGAGTACCCAGCGGTGACTGGATTCCTGATGACCGGGAAGGGCTCACGCTTTGCGATACCACCTCTGCTATATTCGCTATGGATATACCCTACCATAAGTTGGATGCCATTACCTTTTCATGGCAGAAGGTCTTAGGTGGGGAAGGTGGACACGGGATGCTGATTTTATCTCCTCGGGCTGTTCAGCGCTTAGAAAGCTACACTCCTGCCTGGCCATTGCCCAAGATTTTCCGACTGACCAAAGGTGGTAAACTGAATAAGGAGATTTTTGAAGGCTCTACTATTAACACCCCATCAATGCTGGCTAATGAAGATTGGCTGGCAACATTAAAATGGGCAGAGTCTATCGGAGGGCTTAAACAACTTATCCAGCGGACAAATGAAAATCTGGCAGTCTTTGAGGCATTTGTTGCTAAAAATAACTGGATCCATTTCTTAGCGGAAACAAAAGAGATAAGGTCCAGCACCAGTGTTTGCTTTAAAGTTGATTTATCCGACGAAAAGCTTAAAGAACTGATTAAAATGCTTGAGGAAGAAAAAGTTGCTTATGATATCGGCTCTTACCGTGATGCTCCTTCGGGTTTGCGTATCTGGTGCGGTGCTACCATCGAGAAAGAGGATTTACAATGCCTCTGTGAATGGATTGAATGGGCTTACAATATGGTTAAATAATATAATCCTTTTCGTTATCAGCAAAGAAGTGTTCGTGGGAGATGGTTAAAATCTTTTTTGCTGATAGCAAAAGAATGTTTTATCTCAGAATTTGTATCACACGGACAGATTTTAAATATCGTTTCAATTTTTTTCACACCTGGTTTATCAGGGAAATTTTCAACTCTTTTACTTTTTCATCGCACTTTAACTCCAAAAGATTTTTCTTTGTCAATGCCGGTGAATAATTCCTCACTTTAACCGGATTAAAATTCCCCAATTTCCAATCCTTAGGACTTACGCACTTGAAATGTAAAATCAGATACATACGGACTCGTCAACATTTTTTGAGTTTATACAGTTAAGTCACTTCCGCTCGTGGTTTTCAATTCAACTGCGTAAGTCCTATGGATTTAAAAAGAATGAAAAAGTAGAAAAAAAGTAAAAAAGTAAAAAAGTAAAAAAGGTAAAAAAAAGGTAAAAAAAAGGTAAAAAAAAGTAAAAAAGTAAAAAAGTAGAAAAAAGTAAAAAATATATAAATAAGAGAAAATGAGATACTTAGAGTATAAGTTCATTAGCTAATTCTTGATAAACTTTTCCTTTATCGGTTGTGATGAAAACACCGTTCTCGTGTCTGATAAGCTCTTTTTCTTTTAACAATTCCAGATACTTCTGAGCAATGTTAAAGTTAAGATTTACTTCGTAAACGATATGTGTTTTCTTTGCTCCATTCATCGCTACTCTTAAAATATCCACTGCGATTTCTGTCCTGCTTCTTCTTTTCAATACTAATTCCTCCCCCACTGTGATTTGAAATGATCTTTGTAAACTTTTACGTTTTCAAAATATATTAAAGCATATCTTTTTGTAAGTAACAAAGATTCTAATTATCTATCGTTCTCCTTTCTATATAACAATATCAGTATTATATAAAATATTAAGATTTAAAAAGGAGATTTAACCATCAGTTTATATAAATAATACAAAAATGAATGACTATATAAAAAAACTGCCCGGTTTCGAGAAAAATAAGCAAAGGAAGCAAATGTTAGAATAGAAAAACTGAAAATTCCTAATCTGGTAAAAAGGTTAAAGATTATAGTGGGCCCGCTGAGATTCGAACTCAGGATCCCCGCCGTGTAAAGGCGATGTCATGACCGACTAGACCACGAGCCCAACTTGCTGTTGATCACATTAAGATGATTGCTTTAGAAGCAGTTGCTTGAAATGCAAATCCAACAAGTCACTAGTTATATATATGTCTTTTGTTCGGAGTAGACTTTAGAAGATCGCCATCAACAGTAGTTCCGATTTGCTGTAGTTCCAAACGACTATTCCTAATCATTTCTGATTTTTTCCCAATATTTCATAAAAAGCGCGTTTTTGATGTCCATTCTACTTGAATTTTTGGTAATTTGTTTTCAAAGTTCAGCATTGTCAAGTCCTGAAGTATAATTAATGCATAGTTTCCACTAATCGTTTTTAGGATTTTTTTATATATTTAATATTTATAAATCGCTTAATCGAGCGCGAAGCGCTCGAGTTCTTTCTTTATTATATTTCGGGTCGTGTCCATGAGTTATTGATCAATTCCAAAAAAACGATTACAACTCCCGTATTTGAGATAAATTTAGAGAGTTTCTTATGCTTGCGGTTTTCAATAACTCATGCCCATTACCTAGAAAGATTAATAAGCAGAAACAGGCAGCTGCAAGATTCTGATAACTCATCCCTCAAGCTCTTTTTCCAGAAAAGCTTCCAGCCTGTTCATGCCTTCTTCAATATTTTCGAGGCTGTTAGCGTAGGAAAAGCGCAGGTAGCCTTCTGCACCGTTTCCAAAGTCTATTCCTGGAGTTACAGCAACACCTGCCTCATGAAGGATCCGTCGGCTAAGTTCAAGTGAATCGCTGCTGAACTTCCGGGCATCAGCAAGGACATAAAATGCCCCTGTCGGCTCTTTGCGAACTTCCAGGCCCATGCCGAGAAGCCTTTTAAGCATGTACTGGCGGCGTATATTATAAACCCGGACCATCTCGGCAACATGCTCCTGGGAACCGTTCAGGGCTGCAATGCCTGCTTCCTGTACAAATGAATTCGCGCAGATAAAGAAGTTCTGGTGAATTTTCTGAAGTGCACGTACACAATCAGGGGGGCTGATTATAAAGCCGAGCCTCCAGCCGGTCATTGCATATATTTTGGAAAAGCCGTTAAGGACAAAGGCATTTTTAGTATATTCAAGGATGGTATGTTCTTCTCCGCTGTAGTTCAGGCCCTGGTATATTTCGTCCGAAACGATAGGAATTCCTTTTTCCTCCGCTATCTCTGCAATGCCCTGCAGGTTTTCAGAAGACATAACATGCCCTCCCGGATTTGATGGACTGTTAATAAGGATGGCTTTGGTATTGGGGCTCATGCACTGCCTTACGGTTTCAGGTTCAAGGGCAAAACCGTTTGCCTCATTCGTGTAGACAAAAACAGGGGTCCCACCCAGATATTTTACAAAATTCGGATAGCAGGCATAGTAAGGGTTAGACATAATTACCTCGTCCCTCTTTTCAAGAAGAGCCATAAAAACCATCAGCAGACCGGGGCTTGTCCCGGAAGTAACAATAATCTGACCGGGGTCCAGGTCAATTCCAAATTTCTTATAGTAAGACTCAACTATTGCCTCCCTGAGGGCTGGGAGTCCCTGGCTGTGAGTATACTTTGTTAACCCCTTGCTAATAGCATCACATGCGGCTTGACATATACGGGGGGCGGTAGGAAAATCTGGCTCTCCGACCTCAAAGTGAATTATGTGCCTGCCCTGAGCTTCCAGAGCCTTGGCACTTTCCAGTACTTCCATCACATAGAATGGAGGGATATCTTCGGACTCTTTTGATAGGACGCATTCGGAGTTTATTGAATTCATAAAAGACCTTCTGAAATATGATCACTATAAATGCCACAAGCTGGAAACAAATAATATCACTGAGTATGTACCTGAAACTGCGTATGCTTTCAAGATTTAAATATTCTATGGGGAAATAAAGAACCAGACCTGAGAAAGCATAAAAAGAAAAATCAATTATGTGAATAGGTTAATAAGAAAAAGCTAACTTTAAAATGTATATACTTTTGTAGAAACTTAATCTTCAGGCATAATTTTTCAACTACCGTCACGTCCGCCCCATCCCAACCCTGGTTTTCAATCATCTTTACAAAATTACGCTGAAAGACCTGGAATTTTTCAACCTATATTCCTGAACCGGATCTGGTTTTAAGGGTTCAGGAAATACGGATTGTAAAGTAATGGGCTGGAAAAGCAGAAAGTTACTTAAAACGCTCTGCTCTTTTGAAAAGGTTTTGAGGCGACCTGTCTACTTCATCGCATATGATCTTATGGGAAATGGAAGAGGGCAGAATTGAATTAACCTGACTGTCCGTACCCCGAAGTCCCCATGTATCGTCCGTGAGCAGAAAATAGGAGTTTTCAAGCCTGACGCCCTTCGACTTCAGAGAAGAAAGGACCTCAGGGTTAGAAAGGTCTTTTCGAATTTCTTCCGCAGCCTTTATCTGAGTGCCGGCCCCTCCTTTTTTTACTGTATAAAGCCGGTCATCAGAAAGGGTTTTTCCCACCGTGCGGACTACCAGCCTGTAGCAGGTTTTTTTGTTTGTGGACATTTCCGGAACTTTCTCCAGATATAAAACGTTGCTCCCATTCCGGGCGATATCGGTAAGAATGTCTTCCCGCCTCGAAAATGATTCCACGTAGGCTGTCGGGTTGTTTGAGAAAAAAACTGGAAACTTTTTAGAGAGGCTGTCTGCAACTGCCTGATTCATCTTCTCACGTGGGATATACTCAAAGCTGACTCTGGATCCTGAAAACTCCTGTTCTAGATCCAGCGCCCTTTTCTGAAAAGATTTTACGGCTTCAGTAGAATCGTTATAAACAACTATTTCGCTATCCTCTCTTGAAAAAATTCTTACAAGAGATATGGCAAAATTCAAAGCTGCAATTTCGCAGTCAAGATTATTCTGAGGATGATCCGGGACTTTAGTTGTGGATTGGTGGATCTGCCTGCCGTCCCGCAGCACCACGCAGCCGATGTAGGAATCTTCACCTTCATTATATGACGAGTCACAGTAGACTTCAAGCATCTTTACTTCACCTTTCTGGTAAGAAGGAATTTGTAGTAAAATTGAACTGGATGAAAATAACAGAGTGACTATAGATCAATGCTTATAGATATTGGGAATTACGCTTAAAAAAAATATTGTGCTAATGAAATAAAAAGGTATTCAGCATTTACGGGCGATGAAAAAAGGAAAAGAGCTTTAAAATGATTTAGAAAATGTAAGAATTAGAGGAAAAAGAAAAAAACTGCAATTAGATTATAATTGCAGCTGTCTTGTTATCCTTTTCGTCATCGAATTCGGTTATAAGAGCTTCAGTCGTAAGAACCATGCCTGCAATTGATGCGGCGTTCTGAAGAGCGCTTCTTACCACTTTTGTCGGGTCGATTACGCCTGCTTCAAAGAGGTCTTCAAAAACATCTGTTTTTGCGTTGTACCCAAAGTGTTCGCTGGACTCGGCTTTTATAGCTGCTACTACTTCAGCTCCTTCTTTGCCTGCATTTTCTGCGATCTGTCGGACAGGGTCTTCTATGGACCTCTGGACGATCTTTACGCCCACCTGCCTATCGCCGTCAAGTTTAAGAGAATCAAGGTTTTCAGCTGCGCGGAAGAGACTTATCCCTCCTCCTGTGACCACGCCTTCTTCAACTGCGGCTTTTGTTGCGTTCAGGGCATCATCGACTCTCATTTTCTTTTCTTTGAGCTCGGTTTCTGTTGCGGCTCCTACTTTAATTACTGCAACGCCGCCTCCCAGTTTTGCCTGGCGCTTTTTAAGTTCGGTCTTTCTATATTCAGCTTCAGCAATATTGGCCTGGGCTTCGATAATCCTGGTCCTTTCATCGATGTCTGCTTTGTTGCCCCTGCCTTCTACAATTATGGTTTTGTTGTTGTCAACCGTAATTTTCCTGGCACTTCCGAGCATGGAGTCACTGAATTCTTCGAGCTTCATACCCTTTTCTTCGCTGATGACCTGCCCGCCTGTAAGGACAGCAATGTCCTCGAGCATCTCCTTTCTCTCGTTTCCGAATCCTGGAGCCTTGACTGCGCAGACCTTCAGGGACCCGCGGATGATATTCAGTATCAGGGCTGCCTGGGCGTCCCCATCTACATCTTCAGCAATAATCAGGAGAGACCGGCCCTCAGATACGACTTTCTCAAGCACAGGCACGATCTGCTTCATACTGTTGATTTTCTTGTCCGTAATCAGGATATAGGGTTCTTCAAATTCGCATGTCATTTTTTCAGTATCAAGAGCCATATATGGTGAAACAAATCCGCGGTCAAACTGCATACCCTCAACCACATCAAGGCTGGTTTCCATGGTCTTTGAATCTTCGACTGTGATTACCCCGTTGTAGCCAACCCTTTCCATAGCATCGGCAATCAGGTTACCTATTTCTTCGTCATTGTTTGCAGAAACAGTAGCTACCTGAATGATTTTTTCCTTGCCCTTTACCTCCACACTCTTGCCCTTGAGATACCCTACAACATTTTCCGTGGCAATCTCAATTCCTTTCTTGACTTCGATGGGGTTTGCTCCGGCACTTATGTTCTTAAGGCCTTCTCGGATCATGCTTTGGGCAAGAAGGGTAGCTGTGGTTGTCCCATCTCCCGTGTTGTCCTGGGTTTTGGAAGCTACTTCCTTAACGAGTTTGGCTCCCATGTTTTCGAATTTGTCATGGAGCTCAATTTCTTTTGCAATGGTGACACCGTCGTTTGTGACCACGGGCTTTGTACTTTTATCCAGAACGACATAACGCCCCCTTGGTCCGAGGGTGATCTTAACGGTATTTGCGACTTTATCCACGCCGCTTAAGAGTGTTTTTCTCGCACTCTCATCAAACATTATCTGCTTTGAAGCCATCTGTATTCACCTGAATTAGGGTCAAATATTCTTTCCGAATTAATTCATGAGTTATAATTTACTGTTTATCTGACATTCAATGAAATCGTTATTTATTGTTATGCCTGATGTAATTTTTCAGAAAAGGCCTCATTCAACTTTATTCATCAACAACTGTTGCCAGGATATCTTTGAAGTCTACAATAATGTATTTTTCATTGTCGATTTCAATCTCATCGGCCTGGTATCCCCCATAAATCACATGGTCACCTTTCTTCAGAGGGAGTTCTTTTCCGTCTTCAAAGGTCCCCACAGCAATAACAATTCCTTCCTTTTTTTCCTGCCGTGCTGAATCCGGGATATAAATCCCGCCTTTAGTAACTTCTTCTTTCTTCTGGTGTTTGAGTAATACTCGTTCGCCAATAGGTTTGACAATCATTTTTTGTTCCTCCTATGTATAAAGCGACCTTAATATTAGTTGAAGATTGGCTGGTGTTGTAAGCCAGTATATATCAGTGAGTTTCTTGAGCTGTTTAAGGCCCAACTATCTGCATATAATGTGAAGCTTATATTTAAAAATTACCTGAAAATTTGAGATAATTTATCTATAAAATAGATATAATTGCAGCAAAATTGATATGATATCTACAAATTCAAATAAAATTTATATATCTTAATCTCTAAAAGAATAAACAGATGGTTCAGCAAATTATCCTCAGAAACCTCGAAAAACCCAGAATAAAAAGCCTTGATGAAGACCTTTTATGGTTCTGTGACAGCTTTGGCTTTTCTTCTGGCAGGGATACCGAAAGTACAGCCAACAGGATAATTTTCAGCTTGCTTGAAAGGCTCTCGAATGACAGTGAAAGTTCGTCAGAAGCTCTGGCTGAAGACCTTGACATGAAGATCTCAAGAGTTAACCATCATCTCAGAAACCTTAATGAATCCGGGCTTCTTTACAGGAAAAAACGCCTTATTTATCTTAGAGGAGGCAGCCTTAAAGCCGCAGTAAAAGAGATGAGGAAAGATTCGGAAAGGATACTGGATGAGCTGGAAAGCATAGCTGAAGAAATAGACTTAATAATGGGACTTAAAAACAGGTAAAAAACAGGATACTAAGAGTGTTTAAGAAGTATGTAATATGTAAAAAAGCTAAAAAACTGTATAATAAACTGAAAAAGCGGATTGAAACCGGAAAAGAATTAATAATTTCCTTCATTTATATTCAGTAATGAATAAAGTCTCCATAGTTCCCTGTTTTGATTATTCTGACACAAAAGAAGCGATAGCCAGGGCTCTTGACCTGCTAGGAGGCCTTGAAAATATAATTGATCCAGGAGACCACGTTCTCCTCAAACCAAATATCCTTGCAGCAAGCCCTCCGGAAGCTGCCGCAACTACTCACCCGGCTGTGGTCACAGCAATGTGTGAGTCCGTTCTCAGGGCAGGAGGAAAGCCGCTAGTCGGAGACGGAGCCGGGATCTCCAGACCAGGGTCGACTGCAAAAGCCATGAAAGCTTCGGGAATAGAAGAGGCTGCCCTGAAAGCAGGAGCCAGGGTTGTGAACTTTGAGACTGCAGGTTTTACCCTTGTAGATGTTCCAGAACCTCTCCAGTTCTGGAAACTATATATTGCAAACCCTGTCCTTGAAGCCGATGTTGTAATATCTCTTCCAAAACTGAAAACACATGAGCTTACGTATTATACGGGTGCTGTCAAGAATTTCTTCGGAACCCTTCCTCTTAAGTGCCGGAAAGAAATTCACCTTCTTGGAAAACGAGACCTATTTGGTGAAGCAGTTGCTGATCTGTATTCGATTATCAAGCCTGATTTTGCGGTTATGGACGGGGTTATCGGGATGGAAGGAAATGGCCCTTCACATGGAAAGCCAGTAAACTCAGGAGTAATTCTGGCAAGCCGTGACTGTGTCTCTCTGGATATTATTGCGGCAGAAATGATAGGCTTTGACCCGCTGAAAATCCCCACAACTGCAGGCGCCCTTAAGAAAGGTTTCGGAAATCAGTGCCCTGTTGTGGTTGGAACAGCATTGAAAGAAGTCCAAAAGAAATTCAAACCATCAAGCGGTGGAGTCAGTACAGCCCCGACTTTTCTGATGCGCAGCTTTGGTAAGTACTATACCATTTACCCGGGGATTAACCAGAAAAGATGTACCCGCTGCGCAGTGTGCTACAATAGTTGTCCTGCCAATGCTGTGGAGCGTCTTGAAAACGGGAGTTTCAGAATAAATGAGGAAAAGTGTATTTTATGCTACTGCTGCCGCGAACTTTGTCCCAATAATGTAGTCGAAATTAAAAAATCGCTACTTGCAACTCTTTTAACAGCAAAGGAATATCTATTTCAAAAAACATAATTAGTAAAATAAGCAAAAGGAAAAATAAGAGTTCAGGATGATTTCTCCTCTGGCTGGATTTAAGTTTAAGCACATTTTATTTTTAAGATAGACCCGCAAATTTACACTTAGCATAAACTCAATTATTTCAGAAAATGTCAAAAATATTTCAGGAATAAAAGCGAAAAAACAGGCAAGTGAAATGAGAAAATCTGTAATATATTATAACACTTTCCATTTTATCTTTTTGCAAGATCTTTTAACCCAGAACGCCACAAATATGTATTAAGGAATAGTTGAAATATGGCTTCAAGTTTTCACTTTGCTAATGGCTCTATAATTGCACTTCCCAATATCATTAATGATAATAAGTGTTTGAAATTAAATTTTCATCATCCCTAAAAGAATATTTTGTTCAAGCAAATTGTCCTGTGCTCATAAATAAGGAAGGTGGCAAGATGCCCTATACTTATGTCGATACTGAGTATGCTCCAGAAAGATGCTTGCTATGTAATGGAACCGGACATACTGAAGGTAGAATCTGTGAGGCCTGTGGGGGGCAGGGGGACGTGCTCGTTGCCCAGCCTGCAATAATATGTCCACTTTGCAACGGGTCAGGGTACCTTGAGACAGGAACCTGCAGGGCCTGTGGAGGGAGAGGATGGTCTCTTTTCTGAAGGAAAAGGGGAGATAAGTTAAGCATTATCTTCGTTTACCTTCATGAATCTAAAGCGAGACTACGGCTCTTCAGCAAAGGATGTATCAAAACTCTCCTCTAAGCCCTTCAGGCAACTCTTTTTTCTTGCCAGAATATCTTTCTTTTTTTCTTCAGGCAGGCAGTCAAAGCAGGTTTCATATCTTGAAGACTTATACTTTTTCCTGCAGACCGGACAGAGTTCCATACCTCTCAGGATTGCAAAATGGCAGCGCCTGCACAGCACAATTGCGTGTTCCAGAGATGCAGTTTCTTCTTCTGCTTTTTTAATCTCTTCTTCAATTAGTTCTTCAATTTCGTTTCCTCAAGCCACTCATGATAGAGCTGTTTAAAGTTTCCTTTTCCCTCATCTTCAATGAGTTTCTCAATGCGCTGTTCTTCAAGGTCAGTATGGTCCGCTTCGCTCTTATGTATAGTCGAGGCTTTGTGCCATACAGGATGACTTTTATGGCGGTGTTTGCCGGTAAGAATATACTCGAATTTCTGCTACCTCTGTCTGTATACTTCTTTAAATCTGGCATATGCAAGATGGTAAATCTCTGAGCGGATCTCTGCCGGAGAAGAAACTCCTGGGGTGTGGACACACAGACTGCCAGAAGAACCGCACCAGGCACATATCTTACCTTTAACGAATTCAGCCTTTTTTTGTTTCCATTCCCTGGAGGTTCGTTTCATTGGGATACCTGAATCTTTTGCAATAAAGAGTATTTAATGCTGGAGGGTTCATGTTCCAGGCTTAAGAACATCATCTTCTCCTCCAAGTCATATGATTATCTTTAGCTATCAGGGCCGGATTCTGAAAAGTCCATTGAACAGACCTTTTCTGCCCTCTCTCTATAATATTCGAAAAGTTCTATACCCCAGGAAAGGGCGCGGGGTCCAAAACTAAGAAGGTACTGCCCTTCAAAATTTCCTTTTTTATTGAAAAAACCCAGTATCAGTGTATTTTCAGAGATAGCAATCAGTGCAGGAGTTTCAAGAGGTGTTCCTGTGTGCATAAAAATAGAGGCATTTTTCTTTTTCAGGATTTTCTCTCCAGCATCACGAAAATCTCCTGAAAACTTATCAAATGAATCTTTGCTAAGGATAAGCTGCATCTGAACACCTTTTTTTGCAAGCTCCATAGAAAAAGAGGGAATTTGAGGGTGGAAGTAAGAAAAGAGGAACATGACCTTTGAAGACCCGGTAAAATGATTAATCAGCTCAGGGAAGAGGTCAAATCCGTGATCAAGACCAGGTTCTATAAGCTGGCTTCCTTTAAGGTCTCCTATACGTTTTAACAGAGGAAAAGGAATAGAATCCAGTTTCCTGTAACTCCAGTAATTATCATTTTCTTCAAATATACTGGCTGCATCCAGTAAAGGTCTGGCTTTTCGGACCAAGATATCACCCAGAATAGAAAGAGAATATACATCTCCTTTCTGATGAATCAAAGATTCTTCATTTAATTTTTTGATATGAGGGAGTAGAGAAGCTCTGGGGATCTGGAGCAGATCAAGAATTTCATCAATATTCCTGGGTTTTTCTGCCAGCAATAGCAGTAAATTTTTCCTATTCTCGGAAAATAAAAGGAGATTAACAAGCTGCGTTTTCATCCGGTTTGTGCCTTCTAATGTAAATCAGCATCTATATGATAGATAAAATTTTATGAAAGTTTCAAACAAATATGTTATGGGAATAAATGTCATTGGAATAAATAGTCATTGGAATAAATAGTCATTGGAATAATCATTAATATATAGATATAAATGTTATCTAGCGCCTAAGGCAAAAATTCATATTTAAAAAAATACTATCGAAAAAAAATCCATATTTAATAAATAATATCTTAATCAGACTGTCTCAAAACTAAAGTAAATTCTACAATTGTGTCAATTTTTTCTACTATAAGGTTAATTCACATCTAAATTTCTCTGTTTTAAGTAGTCATGTTTTTAAAGTCAACGGTTCTCATTATCC
>JASGVX010000102.1 GCA_030054735.1 Methanobacteriota archaeon
TTACTCAAAAAAAAGGGAAATTTAAGTCAGAAATATTGAATATGGAGGATATTCATTGGAAGATATTGAGTCTCATGGGGGAGAAATATGAAAATATCTATCTTTAATAACGTTAACCTGCCGAATATAGGTTAGAATATTTTCCGAATAAATATCTTCCCAGAGACGCTCAAAAAGCTGTGATTACAGGCATAGAACAGGCGATTAAACAGGGAAAGAAATACATTTTAATCCAGGCTCCTACTGGAGTGGGAAAGAGTGCGATTGCTTATACTGTGATGAAATATTTCGGGGAGGGATATGTCTGCACAGCTACAATATCACTGCAGGACCAGTATCTGGCCGATTTCCCTGACCTGCTGACGGTCAAGGGCCGTCCCAACTACATATGTAAAACTCGGGATGATGGAAAAACCTGTGATCTGGGAGCTTGTGTGGTTCAGGAGTTAACGTGCTCTCGAAAACCTGGAACAAAAGAAACAAAATATCCTGCTTATTATTCTGAAAGAGACCATTGTACTAAATACTGGACAGGGCCCACTGGGGATCCGGAACGATGTGAATACTGGATAGACAAGGCAAAAGCCCTGAATAATTTTGGAGTGGTCCATAATTACCAATATCTACGGCATAAGGCTAATTTTGCAGGTGATTTTGTAGAAAGAAAGATCCTGATTTCAGATGAAGGGCATAAATAGAAGCTATGATTATTGCTTTTATCAAAGTGCCTATCGTATATGAAAATTTGACTTTGATTAATAAGTTTTTAGGCGATTTTAAAATATAGTTCGTGACTCCAAAACCAGAAATGGATAATGAGCAGAGAGTGAGACTACATGCGGACTGGTTAATTAAGCTGAAAGAAGCTGCTATATTGGCAGAAGAAAACATCAAAAAGATTGCTAAAGAGGAACTGAATATAAAACGCACATGAAATTTTCTAAATAACAGGCACAAAAAATGAAAGTGCTTGAAGGCACTTTCATGCCAAATAAAAAGAATGTTTTCCTGACCTTTTTTAATACCCTAATCTGACAGGTTCTATTAATTAATAGAGTGTTTTATTACACAAAGCAGTTCCCATTGACACATTACATTTAAGTAATATAGTAAATGTCAAAATCATAAGATTCAAGACAAAATATTGAATTGTAAGATGAAAACAGAAGCATGAAGTTCATTTAGACATTATAAACTCTATGCTTCTGTCAATTTTGGGTTAATAGGTTAATAAGTAGAAAGGGAGAAAAATACGCGATGTTTCTTCTTGTCTCCCAGCATGCTAATAACAATCCGTTCAGTTCCACGCACCTTTTGAGCCAGAAATTCCAGCTACAGAGCTAAAAGTTAATAATACTGAAAGGTAGTGGGTGAAAGTAAAATATAATAAATATCTGAAATGTGAGGTGCCTGAACAATTAAGTAGTCTTACAAAGTGGCTAAAAGGACAAAAGCTTGCAATCTTTCCAGACATTTTTCCAGATAGAGGTATACTGAAATGAGTTTTCGAAAAAGAGTGACCCTGCGGGATACGATGAAAGGAATTGTCGAAGAACCCCTGTTTCCCCTGGTCCCGAAGCGTTTTGACTATATAGGAGATATTGCAGTAATTTCGATCCCTGCGGAGCTCGGGGCTTATAGAGAGGCTATTGTCTCAAAGATTCTTTCTATGAGGGGAAATACGCGGGCTGTACTCAATAAGGTCAGCAAACTTGAGGGAGAGCGAAGGGTGGCTCACTTTGAACTTCTTTCAGGTGAGTCTGCAGAAACCTTTCACAGGGAAAACGGCTACGTTTATAACATAGATCTAAGAAAGGTTTTTTTCAATCCAAGGCTCTACTGGGAAAGGGCGCGTGTAGCTTCAAATGTTCTGCCTGGAGAGTCTATTCTGGTCCCTTTTGCAGGCGTGGGGCCTTTTGTGTTTCCTTCTGCAGGAAAAGGGGCAGCGGTCTGTGCAATTGAAATAAATCCCGATGCCTGTGTTTGCCTGAAAGAAAATGTCCGGCTGAACAAACTTGAAAGACATGTGACCGTTATACAGGGAGATGCCGAACTTATTCTCCAAAATCCTGGCTCTTTTAAAACCAAAGGATTCCAGGTTCCAGAAAACGGCTTTGACAGGGCAATTGTGCCAACGCCTTACGGCATGGACCATTTTCTAGGAGAGGTTTTAGAACATATAAAAAAAGGAGGATACATCCACTTCTACACCTTCAAAACTGAGCCTCAGATCCCGTTATTAATTGAAGAGTACAAAAAAATGGACCTCGAGGTTGAATATTACAGGCGCGCCGGAAACGTTGCTCCCGGCGTCAGCAGATGGGTTTTTGATTTGATTAAAAAATGAAAAACTGGGCTAAAATAATAGGCTCAATTTTATTATAGTCGAATACCCCGCTAGCTTGCTGCGGGGTGCGCCAGCGCAACTTTGATTTTCGGTAAAAGCCGGCCTCCTTCACTGCCGTTGAGAGTCCGGTTACCCAAAAAAGAAAACAACCTTGAGACCATTTTGTATTTGAATATAGTATAATATAATGTTCAAACACCCTTCGGGTAACAGGCCAGCAAATTAAGTCAGTCATCTAGACTCATCAAGATACAAATCTAGCGAGGAAAGCGCCTGTTTCCTCCTGTATTCTGTTTGAATTCCGGTGGCCATCTCAAAGGCTTTTTCAAGGATTTCTTTTTTCCTCGCTTCATCAAGATGTAGAATAATAAACGAGAGAGCTTCAGGCCTTCTATCTTTATCTTTAAGGTTGAAAGCCAACTGAAGGGCTTCTTCTATGATTTCTTCTTTTCCCTCCCCATCCAGGTATGGGACAAGCAAAGAAAGCGCCTGTACCCTCAGATACTCAGACAGAATCCCGTCTGCCAGCTCAAGAGCTTTTCCCATAATTCTTTCATTTTTTGAACCGTAGAGATGCGGGACAACCGAGGAAAGGATCTGAAATTTTGCATCACTGTATTGAATGTCGGAGGCAGAGGAAAATATATTTTCAATAAGCCTTTCTTTTCCTGGCCCTCTAAGATGTGGGAGAAGAGAAGAGAGGACGAGAGACCTTTCGCCTTCGTCCTGAATACTGGATGCAGAAAAAAGGGTTTTTTCTATAAGTTCTGTCCTTCCAGGTCCCTCCAGATAAGGGACAAGCAAGGAAAGTGCCTGTGACCTTAAATCCCCATATTTAATTCTGGAGGCAAAATCAATGGCTTTTTCCATAAACTCATCTTTTAATGGATCCTCCAGCTGGTAGAGAACCGAAAGACGGGACTGAAACCTTTGGGCATCACTTTGGCCTATAACATTCATTTCTGCAATTTGTGCCATTCTTTTTGCACTGGGAGTTTCTTCAGTTCTAATTCCCTGATTAAGTTGAATGTGAATATACTGTTTCCTCACCCTTCTAATACTGATATTGGCTTCGGGCCCCAGGCAAGAGAAATCTATTCCAGTGCCCGACAGTTCTAACTGCTCTAAGTCCTGAACATTATTCTTTTTTGCCAGAAATTCGTCAAGCAAATTATAAAATTCTTTTAATATGTTAGACCTATCATTCGTACTTTGTATTTTAAGTCTGGCAGAATCCTCTTTGATTATCTTCTGGATTGCTTCATCTTTCATAAAAGATGAAATTTCTAGAGCCAGATCCGGGTCCTGCTCAAGAGAATTTAGAATCTCCTGAATAAAAATCTGTTTTACCTCCAGGTCAGCAGGTGCAACAACCATATCTCCTGCAGCTTCTTTTAACCCGGGACGTTCTCCAGAACAAAGTTTTCCCCACAGTTTTTTCTTAACCGCCCATAAATCAGTTCCTGCTTTTTTGCTGGCTTCTACATCAGCCTTTTTAGACCCAATGACAAGGTAGGGAATTACAGGCTCAAGAAAATCCGCGGCTGTTTGTGCCAGCTGTTTGATTGTTACATTCTGTTGTTGCATTATTTCATCCTTCATTTACAAATATTGTGTATTCTTTCGTTTTAATAGTTCCAGAATAAAGTGATATCAGTAAATGCAAAGCCTATACTGAAATAAATATGATAACAGATAAATACTTCGTTGGAGGCTTAGAAAGCTCAGTATTATTTCTATTGAGTATATGAATATAATAATGTACCATGAGTACAGGAGGTCTGTATACTTGCTAATGCATTCTGTGGCTGTAAAAAACATCTTTATGGAGAACAATCAGAAAACTTGACAAATAGTCATATTTACCAACAAATTCTATCTTTTACAGGATGTCTTAAAACTCAAACCATTTCTACATTTGGACAATGAGATACCTTAACTTTAAAAACAAGCCCATTTAAAATAGAGAAGTTCAGATATAAATTAACCTTTTAGTGGAAAAATTGACACTATTGTAGAATTAACTTTATTTTTGAGACAGCCTGAAATTCAGAAATTTTACTGCGGAAAGTGCGTTAATCCACTCACGTAATCATATATATACCAAAATCCAATAATATGGGCATTATGACCCCTACGGACAGAGAAAACTCCATTTATCCGAAATTCATCACAGGTGTAGAACCGCCAGCAAAAAGGACCGAAAAAGCTCTCTGGTTCATTTTTCGGGGCCGTGACATTCTTCTTAAAACTCATAAAAATCCCGGAGCTATTCCAAAGCTTCTGGACTTTGGGGAGCTTGGGCTTCCTGCGGTAAGAGAACAGTACCTTGGTGTGCTTGAGGGAACGCACTGCTTTTCCATTGAACTTCCTGCGGATGCGGAAGCCCCAGAAGGGATGGAGTTTTTCGACCTGAGGCAGGCATATTCCAAAATAAGTGAGGGATGTTTTGAGCTTGTGAACAAAGCAGTGCAGGTTATGGAATGGGACAGGACAAACCAGTTTTGCAGCAGGTGCGGAACAAAGACTGTGCAGAAACCGGGAGAAAGGGGTAAGGAATGCCCGGAATGTGGAGAGTTTTTCTTTCCCAGAATTTCACCTGCTGTTATTGTTCTCATAAGAAAGGACCGTAAAGTCCTGCTCGCAAGGTCTCCGAATTTCCCTAAGGGTATGTACAGCCTTATAGCCGGTTTTGTCGAGCCAGGAGAAACAGCCGAAGAAGCTGTTGTCAGAGAAGTATGGGAAGAAGTCGGCATAAGAGTAAAAAACATTACTTACTTCGGGACGCAGGCATGGCCTTTCCCAAATTCTCTTATGATTGGCTTTAGCGCTGAATATGATTCCGGGGATATCAAACCTGACGGGTTTGAAATCGAGGATGCAAAATGGTTTTCAGCAGATTATCTACCTCTACTGCCAGGAAATATCAGCATTTCAAGAAAACTGATTGACCTCTTCCTCAAAGAAAATGGGCAGGAAGTTTAAGAAGGATTTATAGTTTTTCAAATTTTACTTTCACCGTTCCATTTTCTTTCAAAGTTAGAGTCCTTTAAAACCATTGCACCAATGAAACAGGAAAAACAGGCTGATCCTCAGGACACACAAAGGAAGTTTCAAGGGGTTGCCAGAAAAATAAACAAAACTTCAAAGTCAGTATATTTTATCGTGATGATCGTAATCTACCAGGGTTACAGTCTTTGATTCCTCATCAATAGAGAAGATTAACATAAAATGTTTATCGATATGCATTCTTTTTAAATGGTTCAATTACCTTAGCGATGTATTTATTAGTTAGTAAATATACATATAATCTTCAGTCGCATTGTATAGGTCCTTGCATGAGATAATGGAAAACCCTAACTATGAGTGTACAGACAACCCCAATGCGGTACATCGATAGTGTGATATTGCCCGGCACGAGGGTAACTGAAAGGGACAGCGGAAAACCAGAGTATGATCTTTCGGAGTTAGTGCGCTCGGGCCACAACACTATTTTATGAAGATTTCCTTCTCTTTTTATTGATCAGGTATTTTATTGCTAATTGGTTCTTTTTATCTTAACGGTATTTCGTTAGTAATTTATATAATATTTCAAAAAGATGACAAACATGTCCTTTGAAGAAGCAATAAAAACTCTGGATTCAGGTGTTATTATCGATATCGAAGTCACCCCTGGTTCCAGGTCGCTTTCTGTCCCCAGCGGATATAATGAATGGCGCAGAAGAATTGAAGTAAAGCTGACTAAAAACGCCCAGAAAGGAAAAGCAAATGAACAGCTTATTGAGAGTCTTGCCGAGCTTTTCGGGATAAGCAGTTCGGATATCCTTATAAGCAGCGGAGCTACAAGCAGCAAGAAGTCTTTACTGATAAAAGGAGTTTCCTATCAACAAGCGGTTTCGGTTTTCGGGCCCCACTTAAAAGGCTGAAGCCAGAATTCAGGAAGCGGCTTTTTCAGCATATCTCCTGTTTAACAAAAAAGGTTGAAGAATAACGTGACTGATGTTGATGTCTACAGAAAAAGACTGGAAAGAATTGAGGAATTGCTCCTGGAACTTTCTGAATACTCCGAAAGAGGGGCAGTGATTATTGTTGAAGGAAAAAGAGATATTCTTTCCATGAAACGGCTTGGTATTAGAGGAAGTTTTGAGCTTGCAACCCGGCATTCTCTATTTAATTTCTCTGAGAGGATAGCAAACATGGGCTGTGAGGTTATTATACTCACGGACTGGGATAGAAGAGGTGACCTGCTTGCAGCTAAACTTTCCGAATACTTTGGAAGTTTCGGAATAAAACCTGAACTTCAGATCCGAAATAAACTGAAGTTAATAACTCAGAAAGAAATTAAAGACATAGAAAGCCTGTATACTTATGTTTCTAAACTCAGGTCAAAAACAGGTCTGTCTTTAAATTCTGGATATGATACAAATGTAGAATTCAAAAATTAATATTTTATTGTATAAATTTCTCTAAGCTGATCTAAGTTTGAGCTACAATTCCTACTAAACTGACCTCTGAAATGAACTCTGCCAAAAACAGATCTCTTACAAATAGTTCTCTTTTTTCTTGAGTAAAAGAGAATATAAAGATTAATCTTTACATTCGCTTAAAAAGAAGGCTTTATTCCTTATGCATCGGATTGGGTGATTCCCCTTTTTCCTGAATCATATCCATGTTTTGAGGATTTTTTTGGTGATTGAAGGTTCTATCAAACTCCGGACATTTTGAAGATTTGCTAGCCAGCTCTTCAAACATTTTATGTCTTGGACTGATTATTATTATGTGTGCAGGGGGATGAATCTTCTTTAACCTGCTAATTGCCGCACCAGCATGATTATTTAACTCTACAAGGGCTGCAGAGTTACATTTTGACTTGAGTGATACGCCCATTACACTTACAAGAAGCTCATCAGCATAGTTTGGTTCAATACTTTTTGGAGTTGCTGAAAATTGAATATGTCCGTATCTTTCTAGGTCATGTAATGCAATTTTTACTTTGTCCGAGTCGTCTGCCCGGACTAAGGCAAATGATTTCATTTTTTACACACCACCAATCTACTAAAGTAATCCCCATTTCGGTATGGATTTACCCCTATAATAAACTTTGTGTATGAAATGGCTTGGTAGGCAAACATTATTCCCGGGCGAATGTGGCGTCCTCATCGTATTATTAGATAAAAATGCTCATTTTCGGAGCCGTAATATTGTCTGCCTTCTTTTTTATAAAGAATATTCTTAAAGTCAGGGGGATATTCCATAGCCTTTTTTTCAAGATTTCGTATGTGTCATACATTGAATGAAGCTGCTCATTTAATATTTTAATGCATCGTATATATTCGTTTTGAAATAAAATCTTCTTCACAAGAAAACTTCACACAAAAATTAATTTTAATTGTATTTATTAGAAAATTACTTTTTTTCTTCTAACAAAATAATATTATTCTTTAGTTATGTATACTCATCCTTTGATCCCTAACTCAACCTGGTATGATTTTTTTTGCAGGGGCAGTTATTAAACAAAGGAGTGTTCCAACCTAATTCAATATTATATCGCAAAATAATATTATACGTAATTGTATAAATATTATATTATATAAACTTTTCTGGCCTGATTTCTCAGCGAAGCCAAAAACTACTTTCCCAAATGGTATCGTTTATTTATATCTTTACCGTATCATATATCCAAACAATAGACAAAAATATTTATCATAGAACTCTCTCTATTCTTTTTCCATCTCCATGTATAAAAAAACTCAAATATTCTGGGGACCAGGTCCCTCCTCCCATAATCCGGTTAATTACATCTTATATCTCTTTAAACCTGAAATCTGGTTGATAATAGGTTTCTTTTTGAGAAACTGTTCCAGCCTATCTTGTGAAGTCTTCACAATTATTGCATAAAGACGGTGAGTATAATGGCTAATGATATTGAATCTAAAGTGATTAAAGCAAAAAAATCTTCGATTGAGCTTTCCAGTGTAAGTGAAGAGGTAAAAAACAGGGCTCTTGAGGCTATGGCGGAAGCTCTGGATAAAGAGAGAAAAATTATCCTTGAAGCAAATTCAAAGGACCTTGAATATGCAGCCGGACTGAAGAAAACCGGGAAGCTTACCCAGGCCCTTGTAGACAGACTTAAGGTCACGGACTCAAAGGTTGACGGGATGATAGCAGGAATCCGGGATGTGATTAAGCTCAAAGACCCTGTGGGAGAAACTCTTTCCACACTCGAACTTGACAGGGACCTGGTCCTTTATCAGGTTAGCTGCCCTATAGGTCTTATAGGGGTTATCTTTGAGTCCAGACCGGATGTTGTACCACAGGTAATGTCCCTCTGTCTGAAAAGTGGGAATGCGACTATTTTTAAGGGAGGAAGTGAGGCAAGAGAGTCAAACCGTACTATTTTTTATGTCCTTGTAAGAGCCATAGAATCCACCGAAGGTATGCCAAAAGGAGCTTTCCAGCTTATGGAAACCAGAGAAGAGATCATGAGCCTTCTAAGCCTTGATGCATATGTCGACCTCCTGATCCCGAGGGGTTCAAATGAATTTGTCAAATTCATACAGGACAACACAAAGATCCCTGTACTCGGGCATACGAGCGGTATCTGCCACATTTATGTGGACGAATTTGCAGATCTTGCTACAGCCTGGAAGGTTTGTTTTGATGCCAAGGTACAGTACCCTGCAGTCTGCAATGCCATAGAAACCTTGCTTGTAAACCGCAAAATTGCAGAAGCTTTTCTGCCGAAGATGGCGGAAATGTATATCAAAGCAGGAGTTGAACTGCGCTGCGATGAGGACAGCTATTCTTTGCTTTCAGAAAAAGGGGTTTCTCCTCTCTTAAGTGCAGCTGAAGAGGACTGGAGCCTTGAGTACAACGACCTTATCCTTTCAATAAAACTTGTAGATGCTATAAAGGAGGCAATTGACCATATTAACACATTTGGCTCCCACCACACCGATGGAATAATCACTGAAAACGCTTCACGGAGGAAAGAATTTATAGGACTTGTCGATTCTTCAAGTGTTATGCTGAATGCCTCAACACGCTTTGCGGACGGTTACCGTTATGGAAAAGGTGCCGAGGTAGGGATCAGTACGAACAAGATCCACTCCCGCGGGCCTGTTGGTATGGAAGGGTTGCTGATTTACAAGTATATTCTCATGGGGAAAGGTCAGGTTGTTGCTGACTATGCAGGAGAAAACGCAAAACCCTATACTCACAGGAAGCTTGACCTTAAGTTTGAGGATTTGAATTAATTCGTCCTTGAATTTTTATAATATGTTTATATATTCGGATTGAAATACGAGCGCAGTTAAGTGCAAAAACCGGAAATCCAGACTGCGGCTAAGGCCAAATGCAGCTGTTTTCCAAAAAACCTTAAGAGGCACTTTCATTGACAGACAGAGAACAATTCTTCCATGATGTTAATAAAATCGTTATTAAAATCGGAACTTCTTCAATCACCAGAAAGGGCTGTGACAATAGCAGGGAAAACTGCAAGATTGACCCGGAATTCATGGATAGCATAGCTTTGCAGGTCTCAGAGCTCAGAAAACAGGGAAAAGAAGTAATCCTTGTGAGTTCGGGAGCAATAGGTATCGGGCTTAATGAGCTTGGTATAGCCCCTAAACCCCGCGAGATCCCCATTCGACAGGCAGCTGCAGCTGTTGGGCAGAGCTTGCTGATGCAGGACTGGAGCAAGGCATTTTCCAGATACGGGATGAAAGTTGCTCAGATCCTTCTCACCTATGAATTCTATTCCGATAGAGTAACCTATCTTAATCTGAGAAACAGCATCTCAACCCTTCTGGAATATGGTGTCGTCCCGATAATAAATGAAAACGACTGTACATGTACAAATGAAATTGAAGCAATCTTTGGGGATAATGACAGGCTCTCTGCAATGGTTGCAAGCAAAATTGATGCCGATCTCCTTATCATTCTATCGGATATCGACGGGCTCTTTGATAAAAACCCAAAAACGCATGATGACGCAAAACTGCTAACCCTTGTAAAAAAGATTACACCTGAAATCGAAAGCTATGGGGGAGACCCTACAAGCTTTAAAGGTATGGGAGGGATGCGGACCAAGATAAAAGCTGCAAAAATCTGCAGCATGGCAGGCTGTTATGTTGTGATTGCAAACAGCGAGGTAGAGGATATCGTCCTGAAAATCGTCTCAGGTGAAGAGATTGGAACTCTTTTCCTTGCTGAAAGGCATATTCAGAAAAACCGCTCTCGCTGGATCATTCTTGCCAGAGCTTCCGGTACGGTCCGTGTGGACGCCGGTGCAAAAGCTGCTGTTCTTGGGAAAAATAGCCTGCTCCCGGCAGGTATTGTGGATGTAGAAGGAAGCTTTGACCGGGGAGATGTTGTTAAGCTCGAGTGTGACGGCACAGTTTTTGCAAAAGGGATTACCGACTATTCCTCTGAAGAACTGATCAAAATAAAAGGAGCTCACACAGATCAGATTGAAAGCATTCTTGGTCATACTAATTATAACAATGTTATAAAAAAAGAAAATATCGGCATCCTGGAAGGTTGAATTAATCGAGCTCAGGATAAATTTCAGGTTTATTTACAGTTAATTTACAGTTAGTTTACAGTTAGTTTAAGTTAGTTTAAGTTAGTTTACAGTTAGTTTACAGTTAGTTTACAGTTATTTTCTGGAAATAGGGAGATTTTATACATGATAAACCGAAAAATTGGATTTATCGGTGCAGGAAAAATGGGTTCTGCTCTCATGCAGGGCATTATTAAAGCCGGAATCGTGGCGCCTGAAAATATCGGTGCAAGCGATGTATACGAGCCTTTTTTAAAAGAGCTGCAGACAAAGCTCGGAATCAGGGTATCAACCGATAATGCGCTTATTGTCAGGGAATCGGACATTCTTATTCTTGCGGTAAAGCCCCAGACACTGGGCCAGGTGCTTGAAGACCTGAGAGATGACATTACTCATGAAAAACTTGTGATATCAATAGCTGCAGGAGTACCTATTTCAACTTATGAGGGCGCTCTTCTTGAAGGAAGCAGGGTTGTACGTGTTATGCCAAATATAGCAGCTACGGTTTCGGAGGCGGCTTCAGGAATTTCTTTAGGGAAGTATGCAAGCGCTGAGGATATGAAGGATGCCCTTACTATCTTTTCTGCGGTCGGTACGGCAGTCCAGGTTCCGGAATCTCTGATGGATGCTATTACCGGACTTTCAGGCAGCGGACCTGCTTTCATTTTCCCTGTAATAGAAGCTATGGCTGATGGTGCTGTCTTTGTAGGTATGGACAGGAAAAGTGCCCTTACACTTGCAGCTCAGACCGTACTCGGAGCCGCAAAAATGGCACTTGAAACAGGCATGCACCCGGGTGAACTCAAAGATATGGTTACATCTCCTGCCGGAACTACTATTCAGGGACTTCATGCCCTCGAAGAAGCCGGAATCAGGGCAGCCTTTATGAATGCGGTCATAAGAGCAAGTGAACGTTCAAAAGAACTCGGGAAGAAGTGAAATCAGCTTCTCCCGTCTACTTAATTTTAGTTCACACTGCTTTTTTATAAGTTTTCAAAGCGTAAAATTCTCGTCCTGAGTTTGGCAGTATTCACCAATTGCTACTGATTATTTCCCTTCTTTTTTGGCTCAACCAGGCTTGACAATTCATTAAAATTTATAAAAAATTGTTCTATATTTTACATTCGGCAGGTCGACCTTAAAAATTAGAACAATTTTCTTGATGTCGTTTTATGTATCCCCTGTCTAGAAATGAGATTAAAATAGGACTTACGCAGTTGAATTGAAAACCACGAGCGGAAGTGACTTAACTGTATAAACTCAAATAACGTTGACGAGCCTGCATGTGTCTGATTTCACATTTCAAGTGCGTAAGTCCTATAAAAGTTGGTTAACATGTGGTTCAACTATCACCACATATATAGATACTGAATCATTTTTTTATAAAAATTTAGTATGAAATATTATTAATTGATCATATGTAAACCTAAAAGTTACGTACAAATACTATGTATTATTTCAAAATCGCCATCAACAGAAATTATGAAAAATTAAATGTCGACCTGCCGAATCTAGGTTATAAAGGACAGGACAATGTGGAAAAAGGATTCAGATTCTTGAAAAGTGATACATTTAGCATATCTAAAGTCTACCTCAAGAGTAAAAGCAGAATTGAAGCGCTGACGACGATAATGGTTCTCTGCTTAATGATTTATTCTATTGCAGAATGGAAATTAAGGACAAAATTAGAAGAAGAAAATGAAACGGTTCCAGATCAAAAAAGGAAACAAACAAAAAGACCTACAATGAGATAGATATTTTACAATTTCCAGGGAATTACAGAACTTATTACTCAAAAAAAAGGGAGATTTAAGTCAGAAATATTGAATATGGAGGATATTCATTGGAAGATATTGAGTCTCATGGGGGAGAAATATGAAAATATCTATCTCTAATAACGTTAACCTGCCGAATCTAGGATACAACACAATAATTAAAGACAGTTAGCCAGTAACTGATAAAGCCAAAAGAAGCAATGATTTCTCAGTTGATGTTTTCTTTCGCCAGAGAGTTTTAGTTTTTGACTGTTTTTCCTTACAATTTCTGTAAAATAGGTTCAACTGTTTTCTGGCGGCCTACCGGCAATTCAATTCTAAAAGATGTCCCTTCTCCTATTTTGCTTTCCACAGATATGCTCCCGCCGTGCATTTCAACATACCTTTTTACCAGGGACAGTCCCAGCCCTGTACCTTCGAAAGTGCGGTTTAGAGAAGATTCAATCTGAACAAAAGGATTAAATATTTTATCAAGACCATCTTCAGGGATTCCTATTCCCGTGTCTTTGACCGTAATAATTAGATTGTCACCTTCCTGCCTTGAGAATATATCAATTGAACCGCCTGCAGGAGTGAACTTTACAGCATTATTTAATAACTTGCTTATAATCTGCGTGAACTTATTTTCATCGGCGGAAATCCATAAGGTTCTATTTTCTGAATTGTAGTTTAATTTAAGATTTTTCTTATGAATGTGTGTAAGGGTCATTGAGATAACTTTATTTATAGATTCGTCGACAGAAAATTCTTCTAAATAAAGCTCATCATTGCCAGAATCTGCTTTTGAGAACTCCAGTATGTCATTGATAATATTAAGGAGATTATTTCCACTTGAATAAATGAACTGAGCATATCGGGATTGTTTTTCATTCAGGGGTCCTGCGATTCCTTCTTTTAGCATATCCGAAAAGCCGATTATGGCATTTAAAGGGGTCTTAAGTTCGTGACTCATGTTAGTTAAAAATTCGCTTTTTGTACGGTTAGCCATTTCAGCAGCTGCTTTCGCGCTAATCAGGGCCTGTTCTGCTTTTTTTCTAACGGTTATGTCCCTTATAACCATAATATTTGCTGGCTGACCCCTGTAGATTATTTTTGTACCAAGACCTTCAATCCATAAATGTTCTCCTCGACTGGTTATTGCTTCATAAACGCTGAGGTAGCCTCCCTTACCATTGAGAATATTAATCAGATCTTGATTTGCAACCGACACTGATTCTGGAATGAGATATCTTGTAATGTTTATACCTATTACTTTTTCGAGTTCCATATTTAACAATTTTCCAATGGCCGCATTTGCAGCCATGACCCTGCCCTCAAAATCCAGTATCAGTATGCCGTCGAGAGTATTATTGACAAGAGTGCGGAAGTTTTCTTCACTTGCTTTCAGTGCCTCTTCGGCTTTTTTACGTTCTGTAATATCCCGGACGTATACTACCATCCTCTTTTGATTTCCCAGTTTGAATATTCTGGTTGCAAAATCAGCTGAAAATAGCGTACCGTCCTTTTTCTTAATTATCGCTTCAACTGCTTTATCTCCTGTAGTTTCTTTGCCGGATATGATTTTCGAAATATTTCTGCTAAAGTCTCCCTTAAAAAGATCAGCTACACTCAACTCCAGCATCTCTTCTTTACCGTACTCAAAGATCCTGCAGGCTGCACCATTGCAACCAAGAATTTTTCCATTCACTGTTCCTATAATAATGCCGTCAATTGACAGCTCTACTACCTGCTTGAATATTTCTTTTGACTCAGCAAGCTCTCTTTCTGCTTTTTTAATGGCAGTGATATCATAGACATTTGTAAATAGAAGTTCCTCACCTCTAATTTCAATATTGTTAATATACACTTCCACATTCCTTATTTCCCCACTGGAAAGTTTATGAAAGGCATAGAAATGACTTTTCTTTCCAGAAAAAACATGCTGAGTAGTTTCGCTACATTTTTCAAGAGTGATTGCACTAATGTCAGTAATTTTTTTCGTAATTAGCTCTTCGTGTGTATATCCATAGTAGGCACATGCATGATCGTTTGCATCAACAATATAAAAATTGAAAGGATCTACTAGAAGTGTAACAGCCGGACTATTGTTGAAAAACTGTTTGTACCTGTTCTCGCTTTCCTGTAGAGCTTCATAATTCTTTTTAATTCTAATCAAAGACTTGATCCTCATTTTAAGCTCAAGTCTATCGATTGGCTTATGGATAAAGTCATCAGCTCCACATTTAATAGCTTTTATTTTGTCAGATTTCTCAATAAACCCGGAAATAATGATTATAGGTATGAACCCATAGTCTGGATTGCTTTTGAGTGTGCTGCATATATCATAACCTTCACATTCAGGCAGCATCAGATCTAATAATATCAAATCAGGAAGTTCAGCTTTCACGAGTTTAATGGCTTCTTTCCTGGTATATGCAGGGATTGGAAGATATTCATCTTCAAGCTGTAGACATAGTAATTCTACCTGATCCCTTTCATCATCAACAATGAGAACTTTTGGTTTGTCAAAAGAGTTCATTCCATCATCTTGGATACCATCTTTCATTATTTTTATAACTGCACTTTAAATCATGTAGATAAATATCTGTATTACTTCTAACTTGTATAATATATTTTCTGATTTCAAATTAAAAATTTACAAATGTAATTGAGAATTTTCCTGTATATTTTTTATTATCCTGAGTTCCCAAAATTTAAGCGCATAAATCTAATTTCACTAATCTACTATGTCAGATGATTGTTATTTTAAATTAGAACTTATTATTTATGCGCTTAAGTTTAAGCACATAATAGGATATCAGGAG
>JASGVX010000103.1 GCA_030054735.1 Methanobacteriota archaeon
TTAGAAAAGTGAAAAATATAAATTTCGGTGAAAAAAGTATCATTACTGAAGTTCCTAAGAAAGTAAGAGAATTAGATAAAACTCTCAAATTCAATATATTCCCTACAAAAAATGGGAGTTAAGGTTATAAATATTATTGGTGCTATTTCATCATAAAGTAAAAAACCTCTAAACTCATCAATATCTAGCTTCCTGTTATTATCGGAACCTACGACTCCATTCTGCATAACTGTGATTCCACTGGTTTCTAATTTTTTTCTCAGATAAACAAAAGCATCTTTGCTATTTTTACATTCTCTATACCAAAATTCATCTAATTGCAAAAATTCTTTAGCTAAGATACCAATGGTATAAATATTTTTATTACCTAGATCCAATAGTTTGTCACTTACTAATTTTTCCCATCCCTTTTCCCTGCGATACTCACTTAACCAATCTTTTTTTCTTCCTATGCTATATAAGGTGTCTTTTAGTTCCTTGCTGATATCCGGTATCTTATTTCCTATTGTTCTAAACTCAGACTCTATTATATCGTTTTTTGGAGGTTTATTTAAGAACATATAACCTAAGGGAACTTTTAAAAAGTTGGCAAGTCCTTCAAGTTGTCTGTAAGTAGGAAATAATTCGTGAGACATCCATGCTTCGATTTTGTTAAATCTGGATTTGATTTCTTCAAAATCTTTTTGGGATTCTTCGATTGCCCAAATATATATTTCTTCAGCCACTTCTATCCTGTTGCTATTAGTCACATGCTTGCCCCTTTTTAAAATTATAACAATTAATACTGATATTTTATGTCCTAACTCTATAATAACGTAGCATTAAAAAATGACCTTTTCTTCATGTTTTGTATACAATATCATTATATGACTTTTGGCAATAAAAATACAATTGTTCTTTATGAGTAGCAACTCCTTTCATCAACTTTTAAAAAAAATAGCTGTGCATAACTCCTGCAAAAACGTAGAAAAAATTCGAGTTACCTGTATCCCATAACTTTAATGCGGGAGAAGGGATTCGAACCCCTGAACGCCTGCGCGAACAGATCTTGAGTCTGCCACCGTTGACCGCTTGGTTACTCCCGCGCTTTTGAAAATCCAATTAGGTAAAGTGATACTAGCATATAAAGCTAATCCTGTGAAATCCTGCTTATTTTTGAGCCAGATGGCAGTTCAGAGTACATTTTCTTCCCTATCTGGCTCTAAATTATCTATTTCAGGCTTAAAGTTTATACAGGCCTAATGAGCCTCAAATTTTTTATTGCGAACTGTTTATATGCACCCAGTCAAGGTATTCCTGCTCCCCTTTAACCTCCCAGAATTCGATAGCAGGTAGGTCGTAGCTGTGAAGAGAGCTCACGGTTTCTATAATTTCCTCAAGGCGGGAAGAATCTGTCTTAACAATCAGGGCTATCTCGTTCTGCTCTTCTACCTCTTCATTCCACCTGTAGACTGAAAATACCGGAAACATATTAACACAAGCTGCAAGTCTTCTTGCGACCAGCTCTCTTGCAATTTCCGATGCATTTTCCTTACTTCCGGCTGTGATGTATACGACTCCTATCATGAAACAGACACCTCGTAAAAAGTTGATATAACCATAAATACACTGGATAATATCGATTTTATTCGTGCAATTATTATCTACTGCTTCCGGCCATAAAACATGACCCTTCGATGACCTCTCGCAATGTGAAAGTGGTGACATGTGAAATTACTTTATGGTCTGCAAAATTGCCCTCTCAGGATATCAAAACCTGTAATTCCATATACATTTTCATATAATTATGCTGCATTATTTCCGATGCAGAGTCTCTTACTATACACGGAGGAAGTAAAACGCATTTATAATAAGATAAACTACAGGGTTTAACAGCATTAATAATTTGAATGTATGCCGGTTCTAGGTAACTGCTACTTAAAATGTCAGCGCGAAGCTTGCAAACTGAGCTTTCGGGTTGTTTGCGGCGTTAACCTCTTATTAAAGATGTATTTTATATATAGTTACATCTGAAACAGCTTATTATTGAGGCTAACCTGTTAACATTTAACCTGCTGGTATTGATTACAGATTGTTAATCATAAAGCGTTTAATCACTAATAACAATTAATTATCACTTGCTATATGCGACCAGCCATAACCAATCCAATTACCCATACAATCAACAATTGATTAATACAATAACTATCGATCATTATTTGCTTGATAAATATTCACAATCCAGAACCTATAATTGTTCAGCTTAATCATTCAGGAGAATTTCCTTGAGCGGCACAAGCATTGCACTGAGTATTTTTTTAATGTACTGGTTCCTTGTCTCCATTCTCGAGAAAAGGGGCATTCTGGAAAAATATAACATAAGCACTTTCGGACCTCTTCCAATCCTCATGATAAGGACAACAAAAGGTCTTAAGCTGCTGGACATTCTTGCCCGTCCTAGACGTTACTGGAGAGTTTTTGCAAACATTGGGATCCTGATGATGTTTGCAGGCATGATCTCCATGTTCATGGTCATTCTTATTTCGGACCTTGCTCTCTATACCTCGTTCCTGGACGACAGCGTGCCAGAACCTGGAAAATACAATGCCCCAAGGAACATCTTCCTGATCCCGGGTATAAATGAATTTATTCCCTTTACCTGGGGAGTGATAGCTCTCATAGTCGCACTTGTTGTGCATGAGTTTTCCCATGCAATCCTCTGCAGGGTTGAAGACATCAGGGTCAAATCCATGGGGTTACTGCTAGCTCTTGTCCCTATAGGGGGTTTTGCGGAACCTGACGATGAACAGCTCTTCGGCAAAAATGAAGAAACAAAAAAAGAACTGCCTCTAACAGCGACAATTGAAGAAATTGAAGCCTGGGAACAGAGGGAAAGAGAAGAAGAAAAAAAGCGAAAAGAAATGCAAGAAAGGGAGGCCTCTTCCCTTACACCCGAAGAAACAAAGGCTGCACCTGAACTAAGCGCCACAAGAACCCAGAGAGCCCGTATTCTTGCTGCCGGAGTTATGGCTAATTTCTGTGTTGCTTTTGTAGCTCTACTGCTTTTTTTCGGGCCTGTACTCGGTGCAATTGCTCCTCTCAGCGATGCCATGATAGTGGGAATAAACGAAAGTTCTCCGGCTCAGGCCGCAGGGCTTGAGAAAGACATGGTGATTACTCAGGTTAATGACACAAATATCACTACAGGCATGGAACTTCTTTCTTATCTCGAGACCGTTGAACCCGGAGACTCTTTGCGCATTTATGCCTCAAAAGATAATAACGTTTCAGTTCATGAGGTAAAGGTTCCTTCTTCTGCAAAGGAATTTTTCAATGGGGTTCCTGTAGGAGGCGTCGTGGAAGGAAGCCCTGCAGAGGCGGCAGGGATTCAAAAAAGAATGACAATGCTCAGGATAAACGATACACAAATGCGGAGCATTGCAAGTTTCGTAAACTTCATGAAAGGAACAGAGCCAAACCAGACTGTAGAAGTAGAGATGATCCCTTCCGCAAATTACACGGGGGCCCTTAGCGAAAACGGCACTGCTATCTTTAATGTCAAGCTTGCTCCTCACCCAAATGAAGATAAAGGAGGCTTCCTTGGGGTGATTTATGGAGGGACCGGAGTTCTGGAATGCCCTATGCTTGGAATCTCAATCTGGATGCCCCAGTCAAAGCTTTATCTTGAAGCACTTAAACAGATCCCTTCCTTACTTTCCGAACCAATAGGCTGGATCATCCTATTCGGGCTTCCAATATATGGGTTTGCAGGCGAGGGATTCCGCGGTTTTTCAGGCACGATCGCCCAGTTCTACCACCCTGTAGGATGGGCAGAACCCCTTGGAGTTGGAATATTCTGGATTGCAAACGCCTTGCTCTGGATTGGGTGGCTTAATTTTTACGTAGGCTTATTCAATTGTCTGCCTGCGGTGCCCCTTGATGGAGGACATGTATTCAGGGACTATACCTATTCCCTTATATACAGGTTTACAAGGAGCGAATCAGTTTCGGAAAGACTCTCTAACTCCATAACAGCAAGCTTCTCTATGCTGATCCTGTTCTCTTTCCTCTTCATGATATTCGGGCCTTTCATAGGACAGTGGATGTGAAAAGAGAAACACTAAAGATAGGACAAGTATTGAGAAGAACAGTATTGAGAAGAACAGTATTGAGATATTGAAATCAATTCATTAACTCGGAAATCTGCCGAAATGCTGGAATAAACATATTTTTTCGGTTTTTTAATTTTTTCGAGTTATACATTTCTAATTTTTATTAATTGTAATTGTATTTTGATTACTTTTTTTGTTGCTCATCGATCCTTTTCTGAATACCTATTCTTCAGTTTCTTATTTATGAACTTCAAATGAAATCCTGTATGAGATGTATTAATAATGATTACCTGCAGAGATGTATTAATAATAGACATTTTGACAGGCTGGCTCAAAACTCAAACAATTTCTACAATTGGAGAATGAGATACCTTAATTTCAGAAAAACGATAGCAAGAAAAAATTTGAAAATTGAAGGACATCTGCGGAAGGCCGGATAAAGGAAACGCACATAAATTTTGCTAATAAAATAAAAAACAGACCTGAAAAGCAGAAATCTAAATCAAAAAAGACTATCGATCCAAAAATCGATAGTCTGGATTAATTGTTGTGGTTTTAATTGTTATATTTCTTTATTCTTTACCAGTTCTGAAGCCATTTCTTTGAGCTTGTATTTCTGGATCTTGCCGCTTGCGGTCAGAGGGTACTCATTTACTATGAAGACGTGTTTAGGAACCTTATATCGGGCTATCTTGCTTATAGCATAGTCCCTTATATCGTCTTCTGTAAGGTCTGCACCTTTTTCGAGAATAACAAAGGCTCCTACTATTTCCCCGTATTTTTCATCAGGGATGCCAATCACCTGGGCATCTCTGACCCCGGGCATGGTGTGCAGGAACTCTTCAATTTCCCTGGGATAGATATTTTCCCCTCCCCTGATTATCATATCTTTTATGCGTCCTGTTATCCTGTAGTAACCATTTTCATCACAGGTCCCAAGGTCTCCACTGTGCAGCCAGCCGTCTTTGTCAATCACTTTTTTCGTTTCTTCCGGCATCTTATAGTAGCCTTTCATGATATTATACCCACGGCAACAGATCTCACCAACAGTGTTCGGAGGTACTGGTTCGTTGGTGGCCGGGTCAACCACTCTGACTTCTACGCCCGGGAAGCTCTTGCCTACAGTCTCGACCCTGATTTCTACCGGGTCGTCTACAGTAGTCTGGGTTATGCCTGGAGAAGCCTCCGTAAGCCCGTAGACACTTGTGATTTGATGACAGTGCATATCCTTTACGACCTTTTTCATGGCTTCTATTGGACAGGTAGAACCAGCCATAATCCCTGTCCTCAAAGAAGAGAGGTCAAACATATCAAACATGGGATGGGTATACTCTGCAATGAACATTGTAGGCACGCCGTAAA
Organism: Methanobacteriota archaeon; assembly: GCA_030054735.1. GTDB lineage: Archaea > Halobacteriota > Methanosarcinia > Methanosarcinales > Methanosarcinaceae > Methanosarcina. The sequence goes on from JASGVX010000103.1 coordinate 5,454, forward strand.
GGGCAGTACACTTCTCCTTCTGGACCGCGGCAAGCACCAGGAGAGGGTCAAAGACTTCAAGCATAATGAGCGTTGCCCTGTGGGTCAGGGCAGCCATTACCCCGAGAACAGTTCCAAAGCAGTGGAAAAGGGGAACAGGAAGACAAACGCGGTCTTCAAAGGTAAATTTCTGACGGTCCCCAATGGAGAGCCCATTATTCAGGATGTTTTTGCTGGTCAGCATAACTCCCTTCGGAAAACCAGTCGTCCCAGAAGTGTACTGCATATTGACCACATCATCCCCGTGAATATTTTCCATAATTTTGTTAAGCTCGTCATCCGGATAATAACTGCCACGGAGCATTAGCTCATTGGTGTTATACAGTCCCCTGTGCTTTTCCTGTCCAACATAAATTACGCTCTTCAAGCATGGGAAATCTTTACTTATCAAGCGCCCTCTTTGCGAGCTTTTCAGCTCGGGAACCAGTTCATAGATAATTTTAAGATAATCAACATCCCTGAAACCGTCGATAAGAGCAAGAGCCTTCATATCTGATTGTTTGAGCACATACTCTACTTCATGGATCTTGTAGGCAGTGTTTACAGTAACCAGCACCGCACCTATCTTTGAGACGGCAAACATGAAAGTAAGCCAGTCAGGGACGTTTTTTGCCCAGATCCCTACATGGTCTCCCTTCTTTATCCCGATCGCGAGCAGCCCTTTTGCAAGGTTGTTAACCCTTTCGTTGAACTGACCATAAGTAAAGCGCAGGTTTCGGTCAGGATAAATGATAAATTCGTGGTCGGGGTCTACAGCTACCTGTTTTTCAAAATATTTTCCTAGAGAATCTTCTATAAGATCCATAATTTCAGCCTCTCCTTCTGGACTATACATTCAGAAAGCTCTGGCTTATGCCTGGAGCTTTTATATCCAGGCCAGTCAAAGGTATTCCTGAATTATTCTTAAATCGAGCAGGGAGAATCCGTATTAGTTTCAGCATCTTCTGATGGCGCATCCTTTGAAGGAAACATATGTGTCATTAAAATCTCGCGGATCGAGTCCGGAAGGGGAATTGATTTCTGGAGTTTAAAATCATAGTGAACCAGTACTGCCTGACCTCTTGCTTTTAGTTCTCCTTCCTGCCATGCTTCGTGCCCGACAGTAAAGGAACTGTTCCCGATCTTTGTAATGTAGGTCCTAATTTCCACATCGGACCTGAAATACATCTGGCTTAGAAAATCGAATTCAGTTCTGACAAGGATAAGGTGCCACACGTCAGGGCTAAGGTCAAGGTCCGGGGAGAAAATCCTGAAAATAGAGTTCCTTCCCGTTTCAAACCAGATTGGAAGGACTGTGTTATTTACATGTCCAAGACCGTCAATATCTCCAAAGCGCGGACTAACGTTTATACTGAACATTTCGGATTCCCTTACTTTTAATACCTGTACTTAATTATCCAATATTTAATCTAAGCTTGCCTTTTATCAGTCATTCTTTAAGTCATATTCTTACTCTCTTCCAGCCGGTTAAGGCTCTCAGAGAGGAACATAGACTACAGCCAATATGCGTGCATCTTCTTTCCCTGCTACATGAACATCGTGAGGGACTATGGAATCGTAATAGATGCTGTCTCCTGCATTAAGCCTGTGAACGTCTTTCCCGTAAAAGATTTCAATTTCTCCGGAAAGGACGTATATGAACTCTTCTCCTTCGTGGGAAGAGAGTGTGCGGTTTTCTTCAGGGGAAGGGTGAATGTCAATAATGAAAGGTTCCATATTACGGTCTGCCTTATCCGAGGCCAGGGAGTAGAACTCAAGAGCACTCTTCTTTTGCCTCTCAGTCTTTCCGGAAAAACGGACCACGCTTTCAGAAAGTCCTGCCCTTACTACTACAGGACCGCTCTGGGGCATGTCATCCAGAAAAGTGCCGAGGCGGACGCCTAAAGCCCTGGCAATCTTTAATAGGGGGGTCAAAGACGGAACAAGAGCTCCCTCTTCTAACTGCTGGATTAACTCCACGCTACTCTGACTGGCTTCGGCCAGTTCTTCAACAGTCATATCCTGGGTTTCTCTAATCTGGCGTATCTTACTGCCGACACGGTTCTCTTCTGACATGATTCTCTTTCCTCAAATACATTTTTGCTAAGGGACAGGGCACAAATATGTAAACCAGAATCCCTTTAAACAGCCTGTAAGGCTTATCTCCTTTGTAACCATCTATTATAAAAAATATACGTTCAGACCCTCTTTTCAAAGTAATAATATAAAACAATTGTAAAATTAAAATTTAAAATATTCAGATGACCTTTAAACAAAGAAATCAGAATTCTGTTGTTACCCGATTAATCTATTATTTGTATTAAAAATGGAAAATGTTATCTTTTTTTACGAGTGATCAAACTCGAAATTGCACCCTATCCCTCTGGGGTCAAAACAGAGGTTGCAGGATACACATCTTGCCTTTTTAGCCTCTCCTGATTTGAGTTTTAAAACAAGGTCAGGTTCGCTAATGAATGCCCTGCTCATGGATATAAGGTCTGCAAACTCATTTTCAAGAAGCTCTTCCATTATGGAAAGAGACCTGATGCCTCCTACAAGGATCACAGGGATATTCACTGCATTCTTTATCATTTTAGAGTATTCCTTAAAGTAAGCCTCATTAGCAGGAGAACTGATTGCGGTTTTTATAGTCACTCCACCTGCTTCGCTTATTCCTCCGCTGACCTCTATTGCACATACGCCTGCCTTTTCCAGAAGCTTTGCAGTTTCCACAGCATGAGAAATACCAAGTCCGAGCTCTGCTTTTGCCGTCCCAGACTTAAAACCGTCCGTTGCATTCATTTTTACAAGAATAGGAAAATTGTCACCAGTCTCCTCTTTTATTCTCCTGACTATCTCCGTGATTATCCTTGCCCGGTTTTCCACGGAGCCTCCCCACCTGTCAGTCCGCCTGTTCGTGTAAGGAGAAATAAAGTTGCTTAAAAGGAAGCCATGGGCACAATGGAGCTGAACACCGTCAAAGCCTGCTTTTTTTGCCCGGACAGCCGCCTCTGTGAATGCTTCTATTAATTTCAGGATTTCTTCTTCGCTCATTTCTTTTGGGACGGCTCCAGAACACCCGTTTTTGACCGCTGACGGAGCTATGGGGGCAGGGTATTCTTCAGAAACGTCTGCCTGCCTTCCTCCATGCACTATCTGGAGCACTATCTTGCTTCTGTACCTGTGCACCATGCCCGTAATCTTCCTGTAAGGCTCAATGAAACAGTCATCGTAAATTCCCTGCTGATTAGAGTCACTCTGCCCGCCGGGAAGGACACAGGAATAGCCGGTTATGATCAACCCGACTTCACTTTTTGCAAGTTCCTCGTAGAGGTCTCCCAGCCTGGAAGTGGGAGTCCCGTCTTCTTCTGCCATGGATTCATGCGTTGCGGACCTTACAAAGCGGTTCTGGAGTTCCATATTACAGACTGTGATAGGGTCAAAAATCATGGGAAAAAATAGGGTAGGGAAGGGTAAATAATTATCCCGGATTATGGTAAAAGGCAGAAACTTTGTCAGGACAAATAAAATCAAAATTATGCAGCCTTGCTTAAAAAAGAAATAACGAGTAAAAAATAAGGAGTAAATTAACTGAAACAGATTAGATCCTACATTCGGCAAATTTGAATGCTTTTTCTGGTTCTTCTATAACATTAAACCCTTAACCTGCCGAAATGCTTCTTCAATCCCCACACCCTGCTGCAAAGCTTGCCTTTTCCAGACCTTCTCCAGGGTTTTTAATATGTCCGTATTCTCCTCAGACGCTGTGTTTGCCAGTTCGTCTTTTGTCTTTTCTTCCACTCTTTTCCCCCTCGAGCATCAAGAAAAGCAGGTCTACTTAAGGTAAACTTATAGTTCAGGCATACCTCTTGTAATTAAAGCATGAAGCATAATCTTTGATCAGGTTTTACCGTATTTTCCCATCAGTTCCCCTTCGGCAATGATATGACCTATCATTTCGTTTTCAAGTTCTTTTCTTCCTGCTCCTGCTTTGAGCTCAAGCTTTCTGTCCAGCACATAAACCCTGAAGTAATATCTGTGCGTATCTGAAGAGGGACATGGACCGCCGTAGCCGATCTTCCGGAAGTTATTCATTCCTTCTATCCCGGGGATGCTATCCTCCTCTATTTTCGCCACCGGTTCAATATTCCAGACAATCCAGTGAGTAAATGGATTCATGGGGGAATCAGGATCGTCCATGATCAGTACCAGACTTTCGGCCTCCTCCGGAATATTTGCAAATTCCAGAGACGGATTTATGTTTTCCCCATCACACGTATACTTCCTGGGGATAGTACTGTTTGATTCAAATGCGCTACTAAAAACCTTTATAACCTGCATTTCTACACTCTCATCCCCTTTACCGATATCGGAAGACTCATTACCATCAGGTGTTTTAACCTTCTATTATTAATAGATCCCGAATTCAGGATCACTCCTGCGAAGAGGCATACTAAAACAATTATCCGGCTTTTCTGTTCATGCACAGGACCAATCCCTGCGCTCAGAGAAAATGCCTGACACTCTAATATTAAGGCTGAAGAGATATAACCTTAAGGATTTATCATAGAGCCCAACTGAAATTCCCAGTCTCAATTCCGTCCCGAAATAGCACCTCCAGTAAGCTGAAAAAGGTCTCAAAAAAATCTAGCTCAGGAGAGTCATTTACTAAAGCCTTTTACTGATCAGAACCGAGTCCTGGCCGGATAAATCAGTCTTCCCCTTCAAGAGCCCGAATTATATCATTAACTGTTTCCTCTCCTCTGACTACGCGCTGTACAAGAAAATAATACATGAACAGTCATCTATTGCCACCCACAGGTCTTCCCCTATGCATCTACAGCCTCGTCCATAACCCTGCCACAATCACTGCAGTATCTTGCCCCACTCTCTGTTCCACATGCTTCGCATTTCACAGAAAATACCCCTATTAATCTATATTGTATCAGCAAAATAAATTATGGTAATTTATCACATAATACGCCGCAAGGGACTGAAATAACCTTTTTTACTCCCTAAAATCTCTTTGACGTAGATTGAATATAAATGCCCCTGCCAACCTGTACAAAAGCCCTTAGAAAAAAGGTTGTACTGGAGAAGCATTTATAATTTAATCTTCCCAAGCCAAGCTCACTGCTATAATTATTAATCCTCTTTATTAATCCTCTTGAACGCAGCTTACTATTTTACCATAAATAAGTCCTCTTGAGCGAAGCGGAGCGAGCGAAAAGGACCGCGTGCTCCCGAAGCGCAATTCGGGTGGCGCAACTCGGGTGGCGCAACTCGGGAGAAATCACTGGTTTAACTTGCACTCGCACATTTCTATGAGTGCCCCTTCTCCGATCCTGGAGCCACGGGCAATAAGCATATCTCCTGCCTGAACAACGGTATTTCCTTTTGGAGCATAGACCCAGCGCTCAGCTCTTTTGATTGCCATCACATGCAGCCCGGTTTCTGTTTCAAGTTTCAGTTCCGAGAAGGTCTTGCCCACAATTGGAGAACATTTTTCGACCTGGAGCCGTGTGATTACCTCTTCTGAATTACGTACTGCAAGAGTGATAATCGGGTGGGGATCTATGTCCCTGAGTACAGTATCTGCAATCCCGTAGGCAGCGTCCGAAATTGCTTCCGAGGCGCTGGCAAGGTGAAGGATTCCCCTGAGCACATTTACATCATCAACATGTTTTGCGGTTTTAAGCACCCAATGCTGAAGTTCGTACTTCATGGAATCCATTTCAGCTTCAAGGGCACTGACCTCATATGCGATATCTTCATTATCAAAAAGGATGGCAGAGTACGCAAGCCCTACTGATAATTCGGACATGTTTTTCATGTCCACGATTATGTCCACAGCATGTTCAAGGTCTTTTAAAACATTATCGTGCTCGATTTCCCTTGGAATGAACTCCTTTGTAGTCGCCATTTGAAAGAATAAAGGAACCCCTTCGTCGTGCCCTCTGGCAAACAGCACGTCTCCCTGACGGATTCGGGTTTCCCTGTCTGGGTCGTATATCCAGTCTTCACTTCTGCGAATTGCAATTACCCACATCCCGGTCTCGATATCAAGTTCAAGGTCCCCAAGAGTACGCCCGGACATTACGGAATCTTCAGCGACGGTCGCTCTTAGAATGGTTTCTTCTGCCTCTCTGAGGGCGATCTTCAATTCCATGGGAATGCCCATATCCATAAGAACGATTTTAGCAATGTCGCCTGCGGCGTTTGCTATATTTTCCGAGGACGCGGCAACCTTCAGGACTCCAAGGAGTTCTTCAGCTTCATCGACCCTGCGTGTGCTTAACATTGCAGCCATTTTCATATGATAGTCGAGTGTATCCATTTTATCTTCAAGGTTAAGCACTTCTTCTGCAATGTCCTCATCATCATAGACCATTGCAGAATATGCCAGGTCTACCATGAGTTCGGAAGTGTCCTTCATCTCAGTCAAAAGATCTATAAGATTCCTTGGACTGTATCTGAATTCTTTAGGGAACATAGTCTATGTATCAACTCTACCTTATTGTTGCTGTATATTTGGTATGTCCTTCATAGTAATATTAATTTTCGAATTATTCCTTGCTGGAAAGCTTAAATTAAATAATAATGTATAGACAAAAGTGACACTATTAAGTCTTATCTAGTTTATAAAATGTTCAACAAATGCAGAGCTATAAAGATCCCCGTAACTCCTACAAGGTCTCCAAGACTTGCTATTAAAGGTATAACAGTATCATCAGGGTCCATCCCAAAACGGTGGGACGCAAAGGCAATGGCAACTGTTGCAGAATATACCACTGAAAGCTCTATTACAACTGCGATAAGGCTGATTGCCAGCAGAGTAAGGAAAGGCATGCCAAAACCCATAAAGCTGCTTGCAAGGAAAACCAGCACACTGACAGAGATTGAAGAAACAAAACCAACAATTGAGGCTGCAATTACGCTGTTGTGTACCACAGGGTTTCTGTGAATCCTGTCTCCGAGACCCATATGAAAAGCAGATGAGAGCCGGGCACCAAGCATACTGCCGGTATCCCCTCCTATTTTGATAAGGGAAGGGATAAGAATAAGGATTGCAGGCATGGAAAGAAGGCTGCTTTCTCTAGTATTAAGGATCTGTCCGACAATGATGCCCATTACGCAGGTTACAGTAAGCACTGGAAGCCCGCGAAGGGTAATTCCCTTTACTGTGTAGTAGCTTGTCTGCTTCCTGTCACTTCTCAAAACATCACCACCAGTTTTGCGGAGAGGAATAGCATGTACATGGAAACAATGTCCCCTATGGTTGCAATTGATGGTGTAACAACATTGTCCGGGTCAAAGCCAAACCTGAACGTGCCTATGGCAAGCAGGACCGCAACAAAAGAGAGAATTATTCCGGAAGTAACGGCAGAAATTGTACAGATGAGTATTAGCTTAAATATTCCGGCACTTTCAAATCCCAGAGCAATGGTGACAAAATGCCCTAAAAACCCGAGCATGACTGCCATTATAAAACTCAGGAGAAGGGAACCTGATATATTGTTCATCAGTTCAGGGTTTTTCCTGTCCAGGGTGGTGATCAACCCCATATGGATCGCACTTCCAAGCCTGGAACCAAGGGTCGAGGAGATATTCCCGCGAAGCCCAAGCACACCCGGATAAATTACAATTAACCCCGGGATCATCTCAAGTTCATTGGTCATCCCTGAAAAAATGATCCCTGCAATGACTCCTCCAACTGTCGCAAGAAGCTCAAAGGGCAACGCCTCGCGTACAATTGAGGAGATGCTTGCATATTCGCTGAGGTACATATCTATAAACTGGGATTCGAAGATATCTTCATCCCTTTGGGACTCGGAGGCCATGCGACTGTATTATACACTGATAATATTAAAATAATGGGTTGTTTCAAAAGAGTGATTCTATGAAAAAATTCATTGCAAATATTCGAAGCTTAATTACTTGCTGAATGAACCTTTTTATGTTTCATATGAAAAAACGAAAGCATGCTGTCTCAAAACTCAAGCCATTTCTACAATTGGATAATAAGATACGTAAACTTTAAAAACAAACCCACTTAAAATAGAGAAATTTAGATATAAATTAACCTTGTGGTGGAAAAACTTGACACTATTGTAGAATTAACTTTATTTTTGAGACAGCTTGTTGAAGTTATATTTCAAGTATTTCTAAGGATATTTGGAACTACTGATTAATGAAAATATTAAACTTTTTACTTATTCTTTAGGTGCATACCTAAAGCACTAAGGAACAAGATTTGAAAACATAAATTTCAATATATATCAACCATTAACGTAATTTTACCTCACAATTTTATTCGAAAACAATGACTTTTCACGGCTAAAATTCTGGGAAGTATTCCTTAGTGAAGCGTGACTTAAGTGCCATTTACAATCATTTGCAGCATCTCCAGCGCTTTCACCAACAGCCCAAAGCAACATGCCATAAGTCCAGATCTCCCAGCCAAGTGCCTGCAATCCCCATTCTAGGCTCTATTTCGAGCATGACTTCCCAGGGCTAACGCACGAAGAATGAAATCTTTATTATATTTATCTACATAATTTCGAAAACTTTTTTAACTATAGTAATACTTATATAATTATGAGTGGAAGTTTAGCTGTTTTCAAATTAGTTAATCCTGATAAAAAGAAGTTGATGAGAAAAGAACTGGATTCCGAACCTCAAAAAACATTCGCTGATTTAGAACTTTCCGATAGCTTGGGACAAGCTCGATCCATACTCAATTTCAGATCTTATGATGAAGAAAACGAAAGGATTCATTATACAGCAACCCATTACACAGACAATATAACTGCACCTATCAGGATTTTCCTTGATAGTATTGAAGATACCTTTTATGGCTTGGAACCAAGTGAAATCCAAAACATTCGGACTGGAATGAAAAGAGTGGATGTATATCAGGAGATTCACAAGTTTGATGTGCTGATAGACCTGAAGTCTGAGGAAATCTTTGTTTTCACAAACAAGAAAACAGCAGCCGTTTTTATGCGGCGATTCAAAAAATCGGAGTACATGCAGTATGAAAAAATCTATTTTGATATGGCTAAAATCGAGAATATACCAGAATTGTCAGATATATGGGGTCTGTGGGAGGACTGTGACGAAGGAAGGTGTAGGAAAAAAGCATACTTTGGAACAGAAGTTCACAAACTTGAGGATCTAAACAAAAACATGGTTACATCTTACAACGTGAGCTATGAATATGACGGTGAAACTGTTGATCTATTCATCTTACATGACTGTCGATTAAGCAGCAAATCAAAGCTCATAACAAACGCTGAACTGTTTGAAACATATCAAGCAATAAAAAACCACCTTAGTGTATCGTTAAACACTCATTGCATTAAAGAAGTTTTTGAAGAAGTTCCGTAATTTCACCGAAGGATTTTCCTGTCGCGTTTATTGAATTTAAGCGCATATTTATTTTTGTTTTGTATATATCGTCTCCATGCATGTGAATTAAGTAGTTGTCAAACGAAAATCCTGGTGGAGGATATATTTTAACGCTGCTACATTTATATGGAAGATATATCGTAACCTCACACGAGGTCATTTTTTCAAACAGTTGCTGTTTTCTGTCAATGGCTTCTAATATACCTACTAATTTTGTGACTTTGGACTTTAGGTCTCTAATTCCACATCCTGTTTTTACGAAGTCGAAGAATATTTCATGAAACACTGACTCCATGATCTTCACAGTGAAAATGTCAAAACTTAGTGTAATGTAATTTTGTTTTTCAGCATGAACTTTGTACTCATTAAGCTCGTTGTTGTTATATGCTGTTATAAAATAGTCTTTCAATCCGCTTTTAATTGAATCGAAGTCTTTTTTCGAGCTATACTTAATGTTAAGCTTTATCTCAGCTTGTTTATTTGAAGCGCGATATATGAACTTTATGATTCTGTTTGTAATATTGTATTCATGTTCACCTAATATACCCGCGACCGACGTGAAAATAAAAAACCCAACTTCAAAAGCAGGTGAACTAATGATAGAACTGATAGGTACTAAAACTGTTTCGTTAAGTGCAGATATCAGGCTCATTATGTTCACGCTGGTATTCATCTGTTTATTATTCATAGGACTTATGAAGTTGAATTGAAAGCCACGAGCGGAAGTGACTTAATTGTATAAACTCAACTAATGTTGACGAACCTGTATGTGTCTGTTTTTACATTTCAAGTGCATAAGTCCTAATTCAATTTATTGGTATACATCGATAATTCATAAATTTTTTCATATCGATCGATTATCTTCCTCAAAAACTTTTTCGCTCTTCCGTTATTTGTCCATATATTTCCTCCTTGCTCCTACTGTCTGGAAACATGGACTTATTGGTCATTTTGCATCACTTATCTGGGCTATGCTGATCAGGTCGAAATCGTGATAGGTGTTATGTAGCCGAAAAATGAGTATTTCCCCTTAACAATTGGTCTTGCACCTAAGTACTCTTGAGCTATCGACTTCATCATCGGATGTTATCACAAATAATAAAAATATAATCAAAAGAAACTATAGATGTGGTATATTTTGACCACATTTAAACCTTGATGCCAAAACATTTAATTGGTTCTAATTGTAATGAAAACTTAAAAGGATGGGTTTTACACTTTGGTTATAGGAGTTACAATGATAAACGTGCTGCCCGGATATGAAAAAGCAGCATACAGGGAATTAAAGAATATAGAGGGAATCAAGGACGTCTACCATGTTTTCGGAGAGTATGACTTTGTCATCATCATAGACGTTGAAGACCTGAGCATCCTCAATGCCGTGGTAGACAGGATAAGGGTAAGCGAAACTGTAACCGCAACCCAGACGATTATAGGTGCGGAACTCTGAGTTTCCTGGCGCCTTAAATCATCTCATTCCGGCAGAAAAAAGCCGGAAGAATCGATATCTTTTTTAGCAGGCGACAATATTATTACCCTGTACTTTTATTAAGAAAGAAGATTTGCTTAGATGGATAATTTTGCCCTGAAGACTTTATTATTTTAAACACAAGATTAAATTTAAACAAAGATGCGTTTTAACATTAGATTTGTTTCAAACATCTAACATCAGAATTGTTTCAAGTATCTAACATTAAATTCATTTCAAACATCGGATCAATTTTTCATCCCTGAGGTAAAAGTTCATGGAAACCCCCATTGCAGAAGAGCTCGCCAAAAAACAAAAATCGATAAGTGTAGCAGAATTTTTTGAAAAGAATAGGCAGATCCTGGGTTTTGACTCAGCGCCTCGAAGCCTAATAACAACCGTAAAAGAAGCAGTGGACAACTCACTGGATGCCTGTGAGGAAGCAGGAATCCTGCCGGACATCCTTGTCCAGGTCGAGAGGACAGGACAGGACTATGTAACCGTTATCATCGAAGACAACGGTCCTGGGATTGTAAGAGAACAGATCCCAAAAGTCTTTGCAAAACTGCTCTACGGTTCAAGGTTCCATGCCCTCAAACAGAGCAGGGGGCAGCAGGGGATAGGAATTTCGGCATCTGTCCTCTATGCCCAGATGACCGCAGGCAGGCACACAAAAATCCTCTCAAAAACAGGGCCAAATTCTCCTGCCAACTATTACGAGCTCATGATCAATACCAGTACAAATGAACCTCATATCCTGGTAGATGAAGAAAAGGACTGGTTCCGCCCGCATGGGACTCAGATTGAGCTGGAGATGAAGGCTGCCTACGTAAAGGGGAGGAGGCAGTCCATTTATGAATACCTCAAAGCCACTGCAATTGTAAACCCTCATGCCAGGATAACCCTTATCGACCCTGACGGCAACGAGGAAGTTTTTGAAAGGGCTACGGATAAAATGCCTGACCCCGCAGAAGAAATCCTGCCTCACCCTGAAGGCATTGAACTCGGCACCCTCATGAAAATGCTCAACTACACGGAGCGACAGAAGCTTGCTCCATTCCTCCGCTACTCTTTTTGTAAAGTCGGTCTGCTGACTGCCGATGAAATTTGCAAAGCAGCAGGGCTCGACCCCGAAATCGACCCTCATGCTCTGGGCCGCCACGAAGCAAAAAAGCTGATTGAAGCTTTTGAAAAGGTAAAGATTATGGCTCCTCCGACAGACTGCCTCTCACCTATAGGCGAAGATCTGATTTACCGGGGGCTTGAAAAAGAGACAAGCGTAGACTTCATTGCCACAAGCACACGAAAACCTGCCGTATATTCAGGAAACCCCTTTGTAGTGGAAGTCGGGCTTGCTTATGGAGGAAATCTACCGAAAGAAGAAAAGATCAGCATCATGCGTTTTGCAAACCGTGTACCTCTGCTTTACCAGCAGGGTGGCTGTGTGACCACGCATGCCGTAGAAGATATCAAGTGGAAGCAGTACGGATTAAACCAGCCTGGAGGAGGAATTCCTATTGGCCCTGTTATTCTCCTCATCCATGTTGCTTCTATTAACGTGCCTTTTACTTCCGAATCAAAGGACGCTATTGCAGACATTCCTGTCATTAAAGAGGAAGTGGACCTTGCAATCAAAGATGTTGCAAGAAAACTCAAGCATTACCTGAGCAAGCAGAGCAACCTCAAGAAGCGTCGGGAAAAAGAAATCATCATTACAAAAGTCCTACCCAAAATGGCAGTAAAGGTTGCAAATATTCTGGAAAAAGATGTCCCTGACATAAATCCCGTTGTTGCAAGGATCATGGGAAACCTTCTGGTGCACAGGAAAATAAAGAGCATCGGAGATGGTACTGTAGATATTGCAATAAAGGTCAAGAATTTCGGGACTTCTTCCTATTCTTTCAGGGTGCACGAAATGCTCCCCTGCAAAATCAGCGGGGCAAAACCCGAGCCAAAGGTTGTGGCGATGGGCAATGATTACGATTATGTCTGGGATATTTCGGTAGCTGCAGGATCTTCTAAAGTATTGAGCTACAAAATAGAGTCTGCAACAGAAGAAGAACTCAAAAAGCTTCCTCAATTGATTGTAGAGGGGGTTGAAGAAGAACTGGTAACCGGAGCAAAAGCTTTCAAGGGTGTTTAAAATGGCAGGAGAAACAAATAACGAAGCAAATACTAAAATAAGACAGGGAGATATCCTGGCAAAGGAAAGACTGCTTGAGCTTGCAGAAAAGATCTATAACCAGTTCGAAGACGAGGTTATCCCGAGTGTCAGCCTTCCAAGCAGGACAAAATCAAATATAGAATATTCCGATGAGAGTGATGTCTGGGTCTATGGAGACAGGGAAAGCGAAAGGAGTGCAAAGACCGTAAAAGGGGCGTTTCAGCTCCTGAAAACCACTTATGCAACAGATTTTCTCATAAACGAACATCTTGCCCATAACCGCGGCTCAACACTTCGAGAACTTTACTACATATCCGAAGGCTGGGACTATGCAAAATTCAAAGAACAGTCTGAAAGCGACCGTCTGATCGAGGACCTGGAACTCCTGACCAGCCTGCAGAGAGAGTATTTCCACATGCGTCCAGAGGAAGATGGGGCTACTATGTTCGGGCCCATTGAGATCTCTGAACAGACAAAGCGCGGAGAGCGGAATATCCACTGCCAGAAGGATGTGGGAGAAGGTGGATACCAGATCCCCTTCAACGTGGAAAATATCGAGTTTAAAAACCATGACGCAAGCCTGATTATTGCCATAGAAACTGGTGGTATGTATGCACGTCTCATGGAAAACGGGTTTGATGAAGCTTATAATGCAATCCTTGTCCACTTAAAGGGCCAGCCTGCAAGGTCAACCCGCAGGATAATTAAGCGCATGAATGAGGAACTGGGGATTCCTGTGGCAGTTTTTACTGACGGCGACCCCTGGTCTTACAGGATATATGCCTCTGTTGCTTACGGGGCCATAAAAAGTGCTCACCTTTCGGAATTTATGGCAACCCCGGCAGCCAGATTCCTGGGGCTCCAGCCTTCGGATATCGTGGAATACGAGCTTTCAACCGATAAACTTACTGAACAGGATATAAGTGCTCTCCGGAGTGAACTTTCCGACCCACGCTTTGAATCTGATTACTGGAAAGAGCAGATTAAGCTCCAGCTCGATATTGGGAAGAAGGCTGAACAGCAGGCTTTTGCAGGAAAAGGTCTGGACTTTGTAACCGAGGTTTATCTCCCTACCAGGCTGAAAGAAATAGGCATGATTTGAGATGACCATGTGAAAATAGTAGTAAAGAAAATAATGATACGAAAATAATGATACGAAAATAATGATACCTTAGATTGAATGTAAAGAACCGGGGCCTGGCTAAGCCTGTAAATAATTTAAAAAGATCCTATCAAGAGAGTGCTGGCAGTGGATAATAAAAACAGATGTCTAGAAATTCTGTCAGCAGAAATATACTAAGGGATGTTGAAAATTTAATTTCAAACACTTATTATCATTAATGATATTGGGAAGTGCAATTATAGAGCCATTAGCAAAGTGAAAACTTGAAGTCATATTTCAACTATTCCTAAGAAGTCGTTTATAGTAAGCAGTCATTTTAAAAACGGTAGTTGATTATGGTAGTTCTAAGCTAACCGATAGTATAAATGCACATATTTTTAAATGCACATATTTTTAGGATTGCTTTTCCAGAGAAATAGTTCGTTTCAGTAATCGATATTTCAGAAAAAGAACCTGAATCCGGCTTTCAGCAGATATCCTTCAATTTTTCACATTTTTTTTGCTATCGTTTTTCTGAAAATAGCGATAACCATAAAACATTAATAAATAAAAAAATAACAATAAATCCTAGATTCGGCAGGTCGGCATTTAATTTTTCATAATTATTCTTGATGCTGATTTTGAAAATAATACGTAGTATTTGTACGTAACTTTTAGGTTTACATATGATCAATTAATAATATCTCATACTAAATTTTTATGAAAAAATGATCCAGTATTTATATATGTGGTGATAGTTGAGCCACATGTTAACCAACTTTCAATCTCATTTCTTGGTAGAGGATACCATAAAATGACATCAAGAAAAATGTTCTGATTTTTAATGTCGACCTGCCGAATGTAGGATAAATATAAAACACTAATAAAGCTGTATTATGCTACCTTAAAAAATAACACATAAAGAAAAAATAATAAAAAACACAAAGCAATAGAAATTAAAAGAAAAAAATAAAATGGGAGCCTGAACACACTTTAAAGGCTCAGGCAGCAATATCCTTTCTGAGGATGTACGCAACCATTTCGGGGTTAAGTTTGCTCTCCCTTGAAACTTTTTCTTCAATAGCCTCAGTGGATTTGCCTTCAATCTTCAATCCTCTTATCTCTTCAATTATAGAGGAAGGAATGCGGTAATACTCGTTTATGTCCTTTCTGTGACCCCAGACATCTCCCTCTATCAGCTGGATACGCTGCATTTCAAGGAACATTTCTATGGATTTTGAGACTGTGCGCCTGTATGATTTCGGAAGCTGTATTACCTCAATCTTTGGGCAGTTCTCAACAAGGGAAAAAATATCCTTGTTTGAAGGCCTGAAAGCCAGGTGAACTATTCTTTCGTTTGGATTCAATGTAAAGATTTCTTCTCTAGAACTCACAACCCTTATTTTCAAAGTTTGTCCTCCCGATCTATTGAGTTTTTTTCATTTGATAATAAAAAATTCTTCATTAAATATTTTTCTATAACTACTTGGTTTATTTGCAGATTACTGGTATTTACATTCTTTCTTTTAATTCCTTATATTCTTTTAAAAGTTATCTAAAATCAATATCATGTGTCATACTTTTCTAAACATTTAAAATAAATATACAGATAACTTTCTAAAGAGCATTAGGGAAAAAACCAAGAAAAAGAGCAGTATAAAGTGGAATTTTATTTCTTTTGTCCAGGTCAGGGCATCTTTAATATATTATTGTGTATATCTGCGAACTCCAGAATAACCCTTATAATTTTATAAAAACTGGTCATGTCCCCAAATTATTGCATGCAGTCTCAAAACTTAAACCATTTCTACAATTAGATCCTGCATTCGGCAGGTTAACGTTATTAGATAGAGATAGATATTTACTATTCTGTCAAGAGTCTCTCCGATAGCATATTGATTAAGGTCTTCTTTTGTTATACCGTCTCCAAAGAGCCTTTCAGTAGAAATGTTTTTGAAAAAATCAGGAAACAGGTACAGACGTTGACCTACGA
>JASGVX010000104.1 GCA_030054735.1 Methanobacteriota archaeon
AGGGCAGTCTTTGTTCCAGCAAAAAAATTGTGAAAAATCGATTTCAGAAGTAATTATGATGCCTCCAAATAATAATAGATTCAAGATTATATAAAACTATGTCTATGATTTGGGGACACGACCCAAAAATGCCATCTGGAAAAATATTGATTTTCAAAAAAATCCAGAGGAATGTGGGATAAAAATTAATTGGGGATTTTAAATAATATAAAATCCAGAAATTTTACTTCGGAGAGTGTGCAAAAAGAAACGAAAAAACGCACATGAAATTCTTCGAATAACAGGCACAAAAATTGAAAATACTTGGAAGCACTTTCATGCCAAAATAAAGCTGCACTGGCGTACCCCGCAGCAAATAAGATGTCAAACTAAGAGGCATTCGACTGAATATGAGGAAACAAATAAACATCCTATAGTAAAAACGACTGACTGGCCTGTAAGAAACTCAGAGCTAGAAATATCTGAAAACCCGATAAGAAAATGGCAAGAGCCCAGCAGGTAAGATACTCTAAAAAAAGCAGCAATGATACAAACTGCAAAATATAAGAGAATAGATTTACAGAGAATTAAAAAGCTATGGGCCCGCTGCGATTCGAACGCAGGACCTCACGGTTATCAGCCGTGCGCTCCACCAGGCTAAGCTACGGGCCCGAAATTAATGTAATTAATTAAGAAAACCTGAATTTCTCTGAAAAGAGACCGTTGGATTGTGGTGGGCCCGCTGCGATTCGAACGCAGGACCTCACGGTTATCAGCCGTGCGCTCCACCAGGCTAAGCTACGGGCCCAGATCTCAGATTATTTCAAATTATCAGGGTTGAAAGGCTTTCTAGGGAAAGCATCTCAATCCGACAACAGTTCTAATACGCGAATTACTACTTATAACTTTTGCTCGATTATTCGGGATTTTCCATACCCTGAATTTTGTTTACAGGAAGCGGCCACATGGCGACAGTTATATATACGACATTGAGTGTATGAGGAAGTGTTTCAAGTAAAACATACATGGGCCGGTAGATCAGGGGAAGATCGCTACCTTGGCATGGTAGAGGCCTCGGGTTCAATTCCCGACCGGTCCACATTCTTTTCTAATTAAATGTGTAATTAAGCAGAAACCTTTATAGTTTTTAATCCTGCTACTTCTATTAAGAATTTAAAGATAGATTTTAGAGATCGGTTCCTGGATTTAGTTCCTGGATTTAATAACATTATGACCAATCAGGAAGGGGTCCTGTATATAATCATATTTGTCAGTTTCTTTATATCCCCGGCAGGTATTCAACTTTGCCATATTAATGAATCTGATGATATCATCTGGCTGATAATTGAACCCTGTTTTTTACAGGCTCGATGACTGTTCTTGCCCCAGCAATTCTGAATCCAGACCTTCTCAAATCCATTTTGGGTTTAACCAGTATTCTGACCTCTTATTCAATCATAGCAGTTATGGCCATTTCTCGGAAAGAAACATAGTCATCTTAAAGTGAATTTAAAAAACATAAAGAAACCTGTTTAGTATATATTCGATGACTCCATTTTCTCACAAAAAAGTAGAAAATGAAACGCATTAAAACGTTTCATTTTAGTTTTAGCATGAAAGTGCTTTCCAGCACTTTCATATTTTGTACCTGTTATTCGAAGAATTTCATATGCGTATCTGATCATTTTGGTAGCTTTATATAAAATAGTGCACAGATCAGGCATAATAAGAGCATACCAAGTACACCATAATTAGGGGAAATTTCACGGTATTTTGTTTTTTCATTCTGGTCTTTATCCAGTCCCGTATTCAACCCTGTAGTTTCATTTCCTTCCCCTTGATGAAACCGTGTTTTCAGACCATTTTCATCTTCGGAAATATTTCCGGAGATACCTTTTGCCTTAGCTGTTATGGCAAAAGAGGAGAAGCCCGGAACATCGGTTGTGATGTAGAGGAATTTATCATCTTCTCCTGATAGGTTGCCAGCCAGCTGCTTCCATTCTTTGTTTTCATATCTGTTCAGGGTGATCGAGTCCTGATTTATACTTTTATCATCAAGCCAGGCTTTTTCAACTTTGAAACAGAGAACAGGATTTGCAATATTCTTTGAGGTCGCATATCCACTATTTCCAACCCAGACATTAAAAGACTTGTAAACCTCTCCTTCTGGCAGTTCGGAAACAAGTGAGGATTTCTTATTTAATTGCTCAACAATGGTTGTTATCTTGCCTGCATTTTTGATCGCATCAAAGCCCACATACACAACACATGTTGCGTTCTTTTTGAAATCAAACTTTACAGCCTTGCCATTGGTAATAAATACCTGGGAAAGTTCTTTTACTTCAACATTCCTGGCAGGCTCAGGAGATCCTCCTACAGCTCCTCCACCGCTGCTACGTCCTCCTGAACTTCCCCCACTACTGCTTCCTCCTGAACTTTCTCCACTGCTGTCTCCTCCTGAACTTTCCTCCTCCATCACATTTATTGCATCTGTTTTTGAATCCGTACCGTTTTCATTGATCGCTGTCAGTTTAGCGCTGTAAGTCCCTGAGGCATTATACACATAAACAAAACTTGGGTCGGTTGAATCCACAATTCCGTCATTGTTAACATCCCAGCTTCTAGATGTTGCATTTTTCGACAGATCAGTAAAGGTCACTGAAAGAGGTAAATAGCCACTGGTAGGATTAGCGCTGAAATTTGCTTCAGGTAAGATAGCAATTTGTTTTTCCAGCACAGTTATCACAACAGTTTTCCAGGCTGTACCGTTTGCATTACTCCCCGTCAGGTTGACAGTATAGGCTCCTGGGTTTTCATAAACATAAGCAGGGTTCTGGACATCAGAGTCAGGTTGGCCATTGTTATCAAAGTCCCAGCTCAACGAATCTGCATTTTGTGAAAGGTCGGTGAACTGGACAGAGAGAGGGGCATTCCCACGGGTCGTACTTGCCTTAAAATTTACTGCAGGAAAAACCGGTTCAGGTTTCTTCTTAGGAGTTACCAGAGGCAGATAATCAATTACATCGTCATAGATCTGATATGCTTCTTCCGCAATGCCGTCACCGTTTGTATCATTATGAGTCTGGGAAAAGCCGTCTCCCGAAGGAGATCCCCAGAAGTTGCCCCCTAAATACGGACCTCCTATAATATTTTTACCCGAAGTCATTTTAGTGTTTAAGATGAGATTACTATCTTCCTCTACCATCAGATTTACATTATTGCTGAAATAATTGTTATAAATTGAAGCAGAATCCTGGGATATACGGATGCCCACGCTACAGTCTTTAAACGTATTCCCGGTAACAACGTGACCACCTATCCCAGAAATAAAAGATATTCCCACTACACAGTTTTGGAACGTATTTCCAGTAATTTCATTATCCCTGCTGTCAAATACTGATACTCCGGTCGGACTCTCTGTAAAGAGGTTATTCATTATTACCTGATTTCCATACATGTAATTGTTACCTATACTTACACCACAGCCATTGAACTTGTTATTCCTGATTGTGCATGATACGCCGTCACCTTCAAAGTTTACATCCTGAGTGATTGTCAGCCCTTCAATTTTCGATTGTCTGAGAATATCAAAACCACCCACTGAAGGATACTCAGAAGCCCCTTTTATTGTCACGGATTTTTCCACCTGGATATGTTCATCAGGGTAAGTTCCGGGATATACTATTATCGTATCCCCATCAACAGCATCAAGCAAAGCAGCCTGGATAGTTGTATAATTTCCAGGCCCATCATCATCAACATAAATCGTTGCAGCTGACGCACTGCCGGCAAAAACCTGAAGTGCAAGAACCAGCGTAAATAAAGTAGATAATGCTCTTTTCATTTTCCACAAGATAAAAACCCCTACAAACTTTATATGTATCATAACATCAATAGTTGCCGCAAATTTAATTTTAACGGTATAAGATGCATAGCATGGTTATGATACTTGATTTAAAGGATTAAAGTATCTTAAACCATACTTTCTATATTTAAGAATAACTTATTTTACGAGATCAGCAATAAGATATAAAATTAACTAAATTGTTCTGCATTCGACTGAAAATTGTAATTTTTGCATGCATTAAATAAGAATAAGCTGGAATTTTTTCATAGGGTAGACAAAAACATTCAAAATAGGACAGATAATTGATTATAGTCGAATACCCCGCTAGCTTGCTGCGGGGATGAAAAACTTCCCCGATAACCGTTGTTAAATAACTGATTTTATATCTTTAATTACCTTTATACTGTTGATGGAATTACGACATGCAAACCATTGTGTATATAAAACGCACATGAAATTCTTCGAATAACAGGCACAAAAAATGAAAGTACATGGAAGCACTTTCATGCTAAACAGGATATCAAAAGGGAGAAATTCAAAAGAGGAAGATTGTGGAAACAGAGATATTCACGCTTGATGAAAGGATAACAATAAATATCGGAATTGCCGCAATTTAGGAAAAAAGGAACAAGAGAGTAGGTGATGAGATTTTTCATCACGGACTTTCATGCCAGAGTAAAGTATAAACAAAACCTCTGGCACACTATTATTTAAGACAAAAAGGCTTAGCTTTCAGGTGGTTTACATGAAAGAATCCGTTCCGGAAATTCACAAAAAAAACGCTAAAAAATCTTATTCTTTTGCCGTAATCACAATTTCTACTTCAAGATACGAGATCTACGGAAGCACGATTTCTCCTGAAGAAGCAGAAGACCATTCAGGAAAAGCCATAAAAGACCTTCTTGAAGGTGCAGGCAATAACGTTTCTTTTTACAGGCTTGTGCCTGACGAAAAAGATGCAATTCTTGATGCCCTTTTTTCTGCTCTTGACAGTTCTGCGGACGTCGTAATCACAAACGGAGGCACGGGACTCTCTCCGAAAGACCTTACTATCGAGTCCGTAACCCCTCTCTTTGATAAGGAAATTCCAGGTTTTGGGGAACTTTTCAGGTACAAAAGCCTTGAAGAAATAGATACGTCGGTAATCCTTACCAGGGCTTCTGCAGGAGTAATTAAAGGAAAGGCTGTATTTTGTCTTCCAGGGTCCCCAAATGCAGTGAAGCTTGCTATTTCTAAAATTATCATTCCTGAAGCCGGGCATATCGTCAGGCATGTGAAGGAATAAAAGTTTAACACACTATATCAGGGGAAAGCATGAGCCTGGGATATATAAAAAATCTGGCTGCCAGAACAATAAAGGAATGGATAGAAGATGATGCACATACTTACAGCGCTGCACTGGCTTTTTATTTTGTGCTGAGCCTTCCTGCTCTTCTCTTATTTACGGTATCTATAGGAAGCTTTTTTTTAAAATCAAAACAGCTTCAGGAAAAGATAATCGAAGATATGCAGGGCTTAGTTGACCAGAGTATAATCGATATGATAAATTCACTTTTTGAGAACACTCCTGAAGCTGATTTCCTCTCATTGGGAGCAATAATCGGTTTTTTGCTCCTTCTCTGGACTGCAAGCAATGTTTTCAGGCAATTAAAGAGTTTCCTTGAAAAAGCCTGGAATATCGAACCTCTTGAGCCCAAAACCATTAAAGACTTTATTAAGGATGCGGTCATCTCTTTTTTCATAGTCATAGGTCTTGGAGGGCTCTTTGTATTCAGTATAATTATAGAAGGAGTCCTTTATGCAGCTTCAAGCCTGCTCCGGGGATTTATCCCAATTTCACCTCTTTCCCAGTATGCTGGCTCAATAAGCAGTTTTCTAATCCTTGTGCTCTTTTTCATGCTCGTATACAGGGTATTGCCTGACTCAAAGCTTGCCCTGAAACCTGTTTTTCTGGGGTCGCTGGTAACAGTTTTTCTAATAAGCATAGGCAAGTATGCCATGGGCCTTTATCTCGGATATAGCAATCCTGTTAGTATTTATGGAGCTATCGGGTCTATTACAGGGCTGTTTCTGCTGATCTATTATTCCTCAATCATGATTACAATTGGTGCTGAGTTCACAAATGTTTATTCGGAATCACGGACTGATTCCTGAGTTCAAATATATTTTATGCTTAAAATCACTTCTTTTACCAGCACAGGGAATCTTCTTATACTATTAAAATACAAAAAGAACCGTTATGTTTAAGTAAACACAACGGTTTATTACAAAAGTATTTTGTTCAGGTGAGATTATGAAAAAAGAACTGCTAGTTCTGTTAGTGTTATTAGGTGTATTCCTTGCAATAGGATGTACTGATGATGGAATCGAAGACACAAACAAAACAGGTACCTCAGCCCCAGCAGAAACCAGAGTTTCTAAGCAGGAGCCTGAAACTATAATGGTTTCTGCAGCTGCCAGCCTTACCGAAGCTTTTACGGATATGGAATCCCGCTTTGAAGCCCAAAACCCTGGGACTGATGTAAATCTGAACTTTGCAGGGTCTGGGAATCTTCGTGCGCAAATAGAAGGAGGAGCTCCTGTTGATGTTTTTGCTTCGGCTGACGAGAAAAACATGGACATACTTGCCACTAAAAGCCTTATTGATAACTCAACAAGAAAGGATTTTGCCCAGAACTCACTTGTGCTCATTGCTCCTGCAGCCAGCGGTTTTAATATAACGGAACTGGCAGACCTGACAGACCCTCAGGTTGAGAGAATCGCAATTGGAAACCCTGATACTGTTCCTGTTGGGAAATACACAAGTACCGCATTGACTGAAGCTGGCCTGTTGGATAAAACAAAAAATAAGTTTATACTTGCCGAAGACGTCAAACAGGTTCTTACATATGTTGAGAGGGGAGAGGTAGACGCTGGTTTTGTCTATATGACCGATGCAAAAACTGCAGAGCCCGGAACTATTAAAGTAGTTACTAATCTGTCTGTCAGTACTCCTGTTAGATATCCGATAGCTGTGCTTTCCTCATCTGAGAATAAAGAAGTCGCACAGGAGTTTGTTGATTTCGTAACCGGAGAAGAAGGGCAGGAAATACTGCAAGAGTACGGCTTTACTCCCGAATAAATGCATAAGAATGGTCTCTATGCTTGACAGAATATGCTTTCCTTTATCTCTTACACTCTGGATAGCAGCCATATCGTCTCTTCTCGTACTCTTAAGTGGCGTAAGCATAGCTTATATATTTGCAAGGTATGATTTCCGGGGAAAAAAACTTGCTGAGTTATTCGTAACTCTTCCCCTTGTCCTTCCCCCTACCGTAATTGGATATATCCTTGTTGTCCTTATGGGGAAAAACGGGTTTTTAGGACAGTTGATTTTCAAAATGTTTGGGACAGGAGTCATGTTTACATGGCAGGCAGCAGTTCTTGCAGCTTATACTGTTTCCCTTCCCCTTATGGTGAGAACCACACAGGCAGCTATAGAAGCAGTGGATAGGGAAGTGGAATATGCCGCCTATATCCTTGGTAGGACCGAGCTCGAGACTGCCCTATTGATAACATTGCCCCTTGCAAAAAGGGGGGTACTGGCAGGTCTGGTACTGAGTTTTGCAAGGGCTGTTGGAGAATTCGGAGCAACCCTTATGCTGGCAGGAAATATCCCCGGAAGAACGAACACGATGTCAATTTCAATATACAGCGCTTTTCAGTCAGGTGACAATGAACTTGCCCAGGTGCTTGTTTTAATTCTTATTCTTATGTCCATGCTGACTATTGCATTGACCGGAAGATTTGCCAGCCGGAAAAAGTTTGAGGTATAGGCTTGAATGTTAAAATAGAGCTAGTGTCACGTCGGCAGTAAAATGTCACATATAGTCAGTTACAGCTATTCAGAATCCTTTAATCCTTGGGGATTGACAAGACACTAGACAGGTTGTCTCAAAACTATACCCGGCATTTAGAATTAACTTTATTTTTGAGACAGCCTCACAGAAAAAATGCTGTTTTTTTGACATCTGCGGAAAGTCAGTTTTAAACAGCAATTTCCCCTATAATTATTGGAGTTTCATGATCCCAATAAAGATGTATAGTAGTGGTGCTCCAGCGGTTCAGAGATACTGAAGCTGTATCCTCTGCAGAACCGCTGTCTAATATAATTCTAAATGTATACTCTTTTGATCCAAAAGAACTTCCCAGATTAGACGTTTTTTCTTTTGATACTGATTCGTTTGGATGAAGCTTGTATGATTCTTTGAATATAGATTCGTTATCAGAATCCAATATTTCAACAGATATTTCATGGGTCCTGGCATCATGGTTTGTTAACTCAAAAAAATTAGGTAAAGCCGGACCGCCCAGAAGAAATATTAATGCATAATAACCCACAATTGTAATTATAGGTATGATCAGCAAGATGAGAAGTATTTTTTTGATATTTTGCATTTGAAATCCCTCTATAATCTTTTTAATGTTAATTTTTTTCATGAATTACTTTTATAATTAATTTGTGGCCAAATCATCTAACTGAAAGAATAATCAAACCTAAATCCGAGTTTTTTGGAGATTTATAGAGCTATTTGATTGTCAGTTAGATGATTTGGCCATAAAATTTAAGTAAATTATCTGACAAGTGTTAAAAAGAGGGCTAACAATGTCAAGATAGATATTTTTGGGCTTTGTAGAAAGTCTATCTAAATTAGATATAAAAGATCGAAAAAATAAGTAAATCCACACAATAATTTTCTGTGTTTCATCAAAAGAAGAACAGAGTACTTTAGAATTTCAAGACTTTTAGAAATGATGAAAATTTGATTTCAAGCGTTAATGCCCTCTATTGTCATTAATGATATTGGTAAGTGCAATTATGGAGCCATTAAAAGTGAAAACTTGAAGTCATATTTCAACCATTCCTTAGTTACTATAAATGTAACTTAGCTGTACTGAAAAGATATTTTCATTCTGCTCAAGTCCATTTTTAATCCTTATTGCATCTTTTTCTGGGATCCAATGTGTCAGGGGTCCATCACTATAAAGAAAACGAATATCACAGCAGATAAACTTTTTCACCCCAATATCATATTTGTCCAGTATTGCAAGAAACTTTTCGTCCTGGACCGCTTGTTCAGAGACCGGAAGAACGTAATCATCTCCCTTTCTGATAACGTGAGCAGGAGTAGATATCGGCCAATCCTTTTTATCTTTCCTCATCTCTTTTATAAGTTCGCGTCTTATATCACTCCAAATATCTTTGTCCACTATTATGTAATATCCTTCACCCGTAGTATTAGTATCATATTCCATTCTATAGTTCCGAGTCATGTTGTAGTTTTGAAGAATGGCTTTTACTTCTGACTCAGAAACTCCATCTTTAAATTGAATAAAGATACCACCTACCTGGGAATCAGGATATGGAGTTTGTGTATTATTTGGAGTTTTTATAAATTGACCAGCAATCATTACGAAAATAAAAAAAATAATTAAAAGAATGATTTCTTTATTGATTTTGCTCATATCAACACCTTAAACTTGCAATTAAACGTTTATCCGTAATATTAGCCACATCACGCAGCACAAGATTGTCTGCAGTCACAAATTTATCTGGATACCTGCTCCAGATATCCTGTAGATCAGCTTTTAACTTTTCTTTATCCTCCTTCTTAAGATCAGACTCATCAATCGCAGTGAAATAAGCAGCCTGACTCTCCTTATCAGTAGCAGCAAAAGCAATCCCACTATAAGGAGATGCCTTCACCACATCCGGTAAAGAAGCCTGCAACTCCAAGTAATTCGCAACTTTCTTCTTTTCTTCTTCACTTAGTTCAGCCTCTAAAGCCTCCACCTTTAACTGAGAAGCGTCTTTATTTAGGTTGGTTTGCTGCTCTTCGGTCAAAGATATTACTGATGGTATCAACACCATACCAACTAGCAATATTGCTAAAACGAGTATACTTATTCTACTTTTGTCACACTTCATTATTCCAACTCCTGTTTATTTCCCAGGAGGCATAATCAGGCAAGCCTTAAATATTCACAAAGATAACACTAACTCATGCCTGCGGGCAAGGTGGGGTTTAATTACCAAAACTTCTTTTCTTTATCCTCCATCCAACACATAGGCAGGTCAAGCCCCCCAACAATCCGAAGCCTGGAATCGAACTAATCTCATTCGACTCATTTCCACTCGAACTACTATGATCAGATTCTGAATTATTATTTTTTGAATTATTTAGTTCGACAGCATTTTTCTTTTCAGATGAAGAAAAGTTAGTTTCTTCAACCTCTATGTTTTCAGTTGCGTTGGAGGCTGCACCTGTGCTTTGATCAATTACGTTGGAATCTATGAATTTCCCTAAGGCAATTTCAACAGGATTTTCTACATATATAGTGGTTATAACATTGTTTGTAGACGTGTCAATTACAGAAATGGTGTTGCTACCGTAGTTAGCCACATATACCTTTTTTCCATCAGGAACAAATGCAATTCCACAAGGATTAGTTCCTACAAGAATTTCAGCTGTGACATTATTTCTTGCTGTATCAATTACAGAAACCGAATTTTTTTCCCAGTTCGTCACATATACCTTTGTTCCTGTCGGGTTAACTGCAACTCCCCAGGGATATTCTCCTACATTTACAGTGCTTATAACATTATTTGTGGCTGTTTCAATTACAGAGACATTATTGCTTCCTGAATTGGTCACATATACCTTTGTTCCATCTGGACTGACTGCGACATCCCAGGGTTTATCTCCTACATTTACAGTGCTTATAACACTGTTTGTAACTGTGTCAATCACAGAAATGATATCGCTGCGATGGCTTGTAACATATATTTTTGTTCCATCGGGAGTGATTGCAATTCTATCAGGATTCCACCCCACATTAACTTTTGATGTTACGCTGTTTGTGGCTGTGTTAATTACTAAGATATTGGTACTATCACGGATCGACACATATACCCTTGTTCCTGCTGGGTTAATGGCAGATCCCCAGGAGCTGCCTCCAACATTCACTGTGGAATTAACTGTATTTGTTACTGTGTCAATTATAGAGACCGTGGTACTGCCTATAGCCGAGTCCGTTACATATATTTTTGTTCCGTCCGGTGTGACTGCAACTTCGCCAGGATAACCATCTATTTTCATCGTCGCTATAACAGTATCTGTTGTGGTATCAATTACAGAGACTGTACCACCCGAACTCGTCACATATGCGAAGGGATCTGCACATGCAACATTTACCTCTACTATAAGTGCAAGCGCCACTATTACAAAGATTCTTATGAGGATATTCTCCCGATATACTTTATCACATGTTATTTCTTCCATTTTGAATCTCCTATATGGATTCTTATACCGGAGTTTATACTTTCATAAATAAAACAACATTAAGAGGCACCTTTTTAATAGAGTCTAATAAAAAATTAATTATATTGGCAAGTAATTCCAAAAAGTTTAATATAAAATAGAGATATATTAAACTGATTTGGTTATAGTCCTTATAGTGAAAATTGAAGAGCATTATTTTCTCGGCAAGTTTTCATATGCTTGATTTTACTTTCAAGGGCATAACTCCTATTGAATATATTGTTAAATATGAAAATAGTAAATATTGTGTATTTCATGTTTTAAGTAAACACACCAAATAATAAAAAGAATTCTATAAAGTCCGCTTTTTAGCTTGCTATATACAAATCCAGCGTTAAAACCATAACTTTATAGAACTCCGTGAAGAATTTTACCTCACATATACACGTCCAATTTCTGGGCCACCGTAAGTGCATTCATAATATACATTACCATCTTCCGGATCGTTAATGTACATATAGAAATACCCGCCTTGATTTAAATATCCCCGACAAATTCGACAATGCCCAGAAACCATACTGAAAAAGGGTCTTTCATTGTCAATCTCGGTAACAACGTCAATATTATAAAGTGCAGTAGTTCTAACAGTCGGTGTTTTACCCCATACATCTTCAACCCATTCCTCAATGTCGTCATATGAGAGCCCATATGGGGGCCCGTCCAAATAGTTATAGATGTACGTTTGTGAAGGGGTTGAGGTTGGAATATTAAAGTACTCACAGAGCATTTGGATAGAAGTGGGAACACAGTAATAAGTAGTTTCTTGTGTATAAATGGGAACAGAAACATATCCACTTGTTATTGCCATTATCGCTGCATCGCCACTGAGTATCTTAATGTTTTCTTCAGTGATTGCTACATTACTATTAACTCCTTTATTAGTTATTGCTTGTTCTATAGATTTTGTAAAGTTATCACTTTTCTGCCATTCCTTTAAATTTTTTCCCACGCCATTCTTCAATCTCTGTTCATATATTGACCAAACTCCCAAGTCTCCAAAATTGGTTTCATTTATGGGTTTATCTTGTACCTCATCAAGGGTGTATGCATCTACAAATATCCGATGTTCATCTCCTGTTGCCTTGTCCTTTATTATGGTCATTGCCCCTACTTTTGGATAACTGTATACAACCATAAAAGTTGATTTGATTTCTCCAGTTGGGTATTTATCATTGGCTATTCCTTTTGATTTCTTCATGGCTTCAGCCGCCTTATAGGGTTTAGGATCAAATTTAATATCGTAGATCGAAGGACCCAGCATTTTATCGGCACAGACGTCGATTGTACCTATCAATTTATTTTCTTTATACACTGAGAATTGATAAAATAGCTTCTGGCCATTTATGTCGTAAAGCTCCTGGGGTTTGGGATCAATTGATGCCCCTGCCCAGTTTTCAAAGCCTGGTGCATTGCCTGCTATAAAACTTATCATGTGTGCATTCGCATGTTCAAAGGCTTCTTCTGCAGTTACACTGTAGTCTTTTTCTTCCTGTGCGCTTACCGGCAGAAGTATCATGCTCATCAGCATCATTGTGGCAAGTAGTACACTTAATACAAATTTCTTCTTCATTTCATACTCACTCCTGTTTATTTCCCAGGAGGCAAGATCAAGAAAGCTTAAATACTCACAAAGCTAACACTAATCATGCCTCCGGGCAAGGTGGGGTTCGAATAGACTTTTCAGAGCAAATTTGAACTCCACCAAACATCTTTTTAATGTTCACTTTTTTCATGAATTTACTCTTATATTTAATTTGTGGCCAAATCATCTAACTGA
The DNA here is from genome assembly GCA_030054735.1 of Methanobacteriota archaeon. GTDB lineage: Archaea > Halobacteriota > Methanosarcinia > Methanosarcinales > Methanosarcinaceae > Methanosarcina. Next base: position 12,965 of record JASGVX010000104.1, read on the forward strand.
AAGAATAATCAAACCTAAATCCGAGTTTTTTGGAGATTTATAGGGCTATTAGATTGTCAGTTAGATGATTTGGCCATAAAATTTAAGTAAACTCAGTAGTTCACTAATTTTTTACTTTTCCTTAAACATGTTTTCCGATACCTGTATATATTATGAAAACGCCGCCGTATGTCTCTTTTCACATCTAAATCTGGATATGGTTCAAAAATCGAATTAAGGTCAAAAGAATGTATTGATGCTGTGTTACAACCTCTCAGAAATCAGTAACTATCAAGATCAATGGTTCCCTTACATGTGAAAACATTTTTCGTACTGTTGTGAATATGGCAGTCAACAACCATTCTGTCCACTCAGTCTCTAAACAGTATAAATATGTTGCTTGCGAAACATCTCTACACTACTATCTTAACAAACTAAACATGGAAGAACTATAGTACATGCATGAGCCGGGAATCCGGGTTCTCTGAGGCAAAGAGGCTATAATTATGAATACAAGCACGAGCATCGATTTGAACTCTTTCGTTGCTATCACGTTACTCATCCTTCAATTGATAATTTTTTATTTAATTTATGTTTGTTAAATTCATATCTTGTTGAATGCAGAGTCTTCAGGGATAAAAGCCGAGTATTAAACCAAAGGCATCCTCTTCACATCGAGAATGACTGAACTTGTTGACCCAGTCATTTGCCTTTCACGATAAAGCTACGATTATAATCCATGGAAGAAAGAGATCTATTCTGTAGGTGCTATTGTTCATGAAATTTACATTTTAAAGTGATTTAGACATGATATGTACATGACTATCTATCGCTTTTATATGCCGACTGCCCTCACAAACATATCATTTATCTGTGAATACTTCAATAGCATCCTAACAGGAGGACTGTCTTTCCGCTTTAACTACTCTCTTTTTCATGTATTGATAAATTAAAAATATTGTAATATAACCTCCTGCCAGACTTACTTTTGAACTAACTTCAATATTCAATAAGTACGCAAATATCATTAGAATAAGCCACAGGAAATAAGCTATTAGATTACTTTTTATGATTACTATGTCTTCAATCCTCTTTTTTTCGTCAATTACACCACTTGAGACTATATAATGTCCTGTGAACATGAAAAGAATGAGAAGACCCATCGAAACCCAAATGTCTATCTGGGTCTGGGCATAAAAATTAAATTCAAAGCTCATTGTAATGATTACAAACAGCCATAAATACCAAAATATTAACCCAATCAGAAGTCCTATAATCTCTTCAAGTTCTGCTTTAAATATTTTCACTTGATGTCACTCTCTAAATTTAATTTTTTGAAGTGTAGGACTTACGCACTTGAAATGTAAAATCAGATACATATGAGCTCGTCAACATTTTTTGAGTTTATACAGTTAAGTCACTTCCGCTCGTGGTTTTCAATTCAACTGCGTAAGTCCAAATTGTTTTGTAGTTTAAATCGTGAGTTCTATTATCTTAGATTTGAAGAGGGAGAGAACATAATTAAAATATATAATAGTATAAAATTGTTTAAATTTCATCCTCATGCTGTATCATTCATGGCATATGTTTATGGGTTTGATATGCCTAAGCTGTTCCATAAAGTGTAAGAAATAAGTCTAACAGATTCAATAAAGTATTCCAGTTTTTCGATAATAACTAGCCAATTTATATAAATATCCACAAAGAAACGCAATCCAAATAGAGAAATACGTTATATAATCATACTTTGGGTTATGTATAGTAAGTCTGAATACTACTACAAAAGTAATTAATTGAATTAATATTGCTATCATGTTCTTTTTTTCCATAACATCCCTCTAAATTAAATTTGGCTGATATTATACTATCAGCCAAATGGTTAATTAAATTGGTTAAATTGTATACCAATATGAACCAATTTTCATACTAACATGACCTGTTAATGGATATTGGAGCGCATTTGCATAGAGTATACGAACATCTATACTATTATCAGAATTTGATTCCATCCAATAAAATGTCGCTATTCCATAAGCCACCAAAATGCCGATCGCATCACCATAAGGCAACGGTCCATCGAGTATTATTCCAAGAAGAATAGCAGCAGTTCCAGCACCACCAGCAAGCAAGAGCCCATCTTTTGCCGAGAAGTGAATATGAACTCCACCTGTTGTTGTAGATCCGTATGTTTCAAGATAACTTCCATCCCAAAAATTTATCTTAGGAACAGAAATTGCTTCTGCAACTACTGAATCATCATTAAGACTTTCTATAGGTACGAGTTTTTTGGATGCCAGTTCACTCTGATCCACAAAAGCAAAATTTGTTCTATTAGGATTCTTTTCATCTGCCCATGAAATCATGTATGCAATTGATCCATCATCTTTTTTGAAAGATACTATCTTTTCTTTATCAGTTTCTTTCAATACTTTCATGCTTTTTGATGTTTCATTCGCTTTTTCCATTGCTTTTTTGATGTCTTCTTCAGAAACTGATACTTTGTTCGGATTTTCTGTTGCATCAGCATACTCTTTATTTTGCGATTCTGCTTGAGCCGTCACAGCCGGCGCAAAAGCAATACTCAAAAGAAGTAATGCCATAAACATTGCACTTATTTTAATTTTCTTAATCATATTTTTCCTCCTGTTTGACACCCAGGAGGCAGGATCAAGCAAGCCTTAAATATTCACACAGCTAACACTAACTCATGCCTGCGGGCAATGTGGGGTTCAAATAGACTTTCCAGAGCAAATTTGAACTCCACCAAACATCTTTTTAATGTTAATTTTTTTCATGAATTTACTCTTATAATTAATTTGTGGCCAAATCATCTAACTGAAAGTATAAGTAAACCTAAATCCGAGTTTTTTGGAGATTTACAGGGATATTAGATTGTCAGTTCGATGATTTGGCCATAAAATTTAAGTAAATTGTCTTGACAAGTGTTGAAAAGAGGGCTAACAATGTCAAGAAAGATATTTTTGATTATGTTGCCGCCTTTGCTTTTTATTCTGGTTCTGAGTGCCATAGGCACATCCAGTGCGGATACCGAGGGATATATTGTTGGTCCCTGCCCACCTGATGAAGAGCTCGAAAAGCTGGGTAATACCGTCGATATGAGCGGTGCTGATGTAACGTATACATTTTGGGAATTTCCTTTATCATTCAAGATAGCTTACATCGTGGGATATCTGATCGCTTTTACTTCTTTTTTTAAATTAGTTCCAGTAGTCCTGGGCCAGATAAAGAACAAATATAAAAATAGAAGTAAAATTATTAATTACGTAATGGATACGCCGGGGTGTACGCCATCTGAAATTTCAAAAGACCTTAATATTAGTCGGGGATCTGTGAGGTATCAGCTGGAGGCGCTCAATGCCGAAAATGAATTGACTTTAATGAGTGGAGGGAAGTTCACAAGAGCCTTTCAAAAATCCCATGTTTTAACAAATAACGATAAAATAATGATAGCACATCTTAAAGGCGATACAAGAAAACAAATACTTCTTAATATTCTGGAAAATCCAGGGATTACAAATCAGGAAATCTCAGAAAAGCTGAGTTTAAGCAAAAGCACTATCCACTGGCATATTAAAAAGTTGAAAGAAGACGATATTGTATTTTCCAAAGCAGATGGGAGGTTTACAAAATATCTTATAAACCCTGCTGTAGAACCAGATCTGCTAATATGGTTTAATACATAAGGCACGAGACGATTTTTCGTTCTGCGTTAAAAAAAGAAATTGGATAGCTGCAAATGATAGAGACAGCATAAACAGTGATTTAGCTTTTTTATTCACTGGAAAAGAGATGAACGGTAGCGATATTGGTTCTGCACGTGTATTTAATGGCAATAGGACTTACGCAGTTGGGGAGGGAAATCAGGCACATGCGGACTTGTCAACATTAGTCTGATTTATACGCTTAAGTCTTTTCCATTTATGGTTTTTAGTTCAACTGCGTAAGTCCTATTATATCATAATCTCCTTTTTTGACGTCCGTAGCAGATTTTAATACTTGTAAGGTGAAGCTTCGGGCTTCATCTTTGTTTAATTCTTTTTTGTGCTTGTTTTTTTATTCTTGTTTAACTTTCTAATTTGTGCAATTTTGCCAGTTATTTCCTATGCAGTTCTGATAAAAATTAAAAACCTTGATCTAATACGACTCTAGCTTCGATTTTACCCCTATCAGAGGTATCCAAGACGAGATAGTTTAAATAAGAACCCCTATACTTTTTTGGCCATTCCGTTGGGTCATTATACCCTTCGAGGGTAACTTTAAAATGAATAGCTCCATTTTCTACATTATTACTAATGTATACATAGCTCTCATACATTGGGTTTGTATCATATTTTACCTGATCTCCATATGCGATCAAAGAAGTATTTGAAATGTTTAGCGCAGGATATAGTATAGGACCATTTTTGGAAATTGGATCGAAAATATCAATATAGTCTGCAACTACATTTTCCTGTAAAGAAATGTCGTTAAGTACGGAATCATTTGTCTTAAACCCTAACATGCGACTTTCTTCTGTTTCTGCGATAAATGTGGTCCAATTTCCGCGAATAGATTTGTTATCAAGAGTTTCTGTGGTGTTTTCAAAATAAGGACCTTTTCGATGACTTTTCGGGGTATGAAGAATATACTCTTGCAATAAACTTTTTAAAAAAGACGGTTCTTTCTGGGAAGGAGTAATAACAAATTCCCCGCCCTTCGTCGCAGGGATTGGGACCAGTATTTCAGTAGTCCCTGTAACCTCTCTTCCGGAGAGACCATTTATTTCAACCTCATAGTAATAATGATATCTTCTATAATCACTCCTCCACTCCCTCATATTCATTTCAATCAAATACAATCCTGCTAATAGAATAAAGATCAAAGAAATTGTGAGGAATATATACTTCTTTTTCATTTCAATTCTCCATAGAAAAAAAAGAGAAGTTTTTAACTTCTCATGTATTTTACAAGTCCTAAATTGTACTTTGCCGTTCTAAGTTCTTCAGCGGAAACATAGCAATTGTCAATGTAATCGAACAAAATTTTTTGTTGTTTGTCCGTCTGCTTCAAGCAAGTACCAGTAAGGCATTTTAGAGCTCGTATTAATTATTGTAATTGGTTCTAGCTCTGGAACTGGATATGTTGTGTATTCAACCGCCTTGTCAGAAGCATCTTCAGTTAGTGTTTCAGCACTTGCTGTTGGCACAAAAGCTATTCCCACCAGAAACATTGCCAAAAACAATGTCCCTATTCCTAATTTCTTTGCTATCATGTAGATATCTCCTGTTCATTTTCCAGGAGGCTGAATCAGGCAAGCCTTAAATATTCACAAAGCTAACACTAACTCATGCCTACGGCAACGTGGAGTTCAAATAGACTTTCCAGAGCAAATTTGAACTCCACCAAACATCTTTTTAATGTTAATTTCTTTCATGAATTACTTTTATAATTAATTTGTGGCCAAATCATCTAACTGAGACTATAAATGAACCTAAATCCGAGTTTTTTCCAAATATATTTTAGCATGAAAGTGCTTCCAGTGTCTTGTCAGCATCAATATATCGTATGAATTCAATTGTAACTATTCAGAATCATTAAATCTTTGAAGGTTGACGTAACACTAGCTACTTTCATTTTTTGTGCCTGTTATTTGAAGAATTTCATATGCGTTTCATATTTTTTTCTAAATAGGAAAAAAGAAATTGCATCTTCTGCCTTTACATTTCTTTTTTCTTTTCCCCGAAAGCTCCTTTTACGATTTTAACTGCACAGAGTTCTCCGCACATAGAACAGGCATCGCTTTCTGTCTTGCGGGCGTCCCGGATTTTTCGGGCGCGTTCGCCGTCGATTGCAAGCTCAAACTGCTTTTCCCAATCAAGGTCCCTGCGGGCATAGGCCATGGCTATGTCCCGTTTCCAGGCGCGTTCTCTTTGCCCTTCTTTTATGAGATCGATGGCGTGAGCTGCAAGTTTTGTTACAAGAAGGCCCTCTTTAATGTCTTCAATAGACGGTATGGCAAGGTGTTCGGAGGGGGTTACCATGCAGAGGAAGTCAGTGCCGTGCATCCCTGCCACTGCAGCTCCTATTGCACACGTAATGTGGTCAAAACCTGGAGCAATATCGGTAACAAGCGGGCCCAGTAGGTAGAGAGGAGCTCCGTTGCAGAGTTCTTTCATGCCCCGGACGCTGAGTTCGATTTCATTCAATGGGACGTGCCCCGGCCCTTCAACAAAAGTCTGGACATTGGCAGCCCTTGAGCGTTTTACAAGTTCCCCGAGGGTGATGAACTCCATGAACTTCGGGCGGTCGGAAGCGTCAGCAATACACCCGGGACGCATTCCGTCTCCAAGGCTAAGGGTCATGTCGTATTCTTTTGCGATTTCAAGGAGGTAGTCAAATTCGGCATAGAAGGGGTTGTCTTCCCCGTTATGCAGCATCCAGGCAAGGGTAAAAGAGCCCCCACGGCTGACCACATTCATTATCCTGTCACTCTGGCGCAGGCGCTCAAGGGAGTTTAAGTTAACCCCGGCATGTATTGTTACAAAGTCCACACCCTGTTCGGCATGTTTCCTGACGGCATTGAACATGTCATCGGAAGTCATTTCCACCACAATTTTCTGAGAAGCTGCAGCCTGGTAGATAGGGACAGTTCCCACCGGGATGTTTACGGCTTTAAGAATACGGGTGCGGATCTCGTTCAGGTCTCCACCTGTTGAGAGGTCCATTACTGCATGAGCCCCGAAGGTTTCTGCAGCTTTTGCTTTCTCGACTTCGGCATTAATGTCAATGCAGTCCCTTGATGTGCCTACATTGGCGTTTATTTTTGTACTCATGTATTTGCCAATCCCGACAGGGAGGGTGTCCCTCCTGAGATTCCTGGGAATGGCAATGAGCCCTTTTGCAATGCAGGAACAAAGAATATCAGCATCTATTGCTTCAGCTTTTGCCACGGCTTCCATTACAGAGGTAATGATTCCCCGCTTTGCATCTTCCATCAGCGTCATTTTTTGCTCCATATCTGAGGTGGATGAAATAAGCATTCAGTCCTGAACTATTCTAGCCCTAAATATTCAAGCCCTGAAGTATTCTAGCCCTAAATATTCAAGCCCAGGAATGTCCAGGCATGAATAAGGAAGTATTAATAAGGACACACCAGTAAAGAAAACAGAACTACCGGTAGATATACCAATAACTATGATAATGAATAATATAATCGGATTAACTTTCTAATTGAACAATCTTTTAGTTAGAACTACTGATAATGATTAATCTGGGAATTCATTTTGTCGCTTTGAACAGAGAGTAAACTGATATATAGCTTTTTACTTTCGGAAAAGTCTCCTCATATTGTATAAATAGACAAAAATATAAATAAGGTGAGCCTATTAAGCAGGTTGTAGATGTGCAGGAAATCCATACCTGTTGTTTATAAAGCGAAGGGTTTTTACAGAGGGCAGGGGCTTTATAGACTGCGGATAGATAACTAAAGTTAATCAGTTAGAGTTATTGGTCATTTAGAGTCAAAAATCAAACCGGAAAACGGTTTATTACCTATCATTACATATTTCTTTAATATTCCGCCTTAATGTTTCATACAATATACTGTTTCATAAAATATACTGTTTCATACAATGTTTCTTAAGATTATCCTGCATTCTTCATGACCTTCCCTTACAATATTCTATATAACAAGAGGCTAAGGTACTTCATATGACAGTTGTCGCATTTGCAGAAAAAAACAAAGCAGCAGCCCAGATCGCCAGCATCCTTGGCGATGGGGAAGTGGACAAAATTTCGGTGGAAGGGCTGCCTGCTTATGAGTTTAAATGGAAAGGAGAAGAGTGGCTTATAATGGGGCTGTCCGGGCATATTATGAGCTACGATTTTCCGGAAAGATATAACAAATGGAGTGAAGTTGACCCGGGCACGCTGCTTGAGGTTGACCCTGAAAAATTCGTTACCAGAAAAGAGTACGAAGCTGCAATAAAAAACCTGGCAAAAAGGGCAGACAAAATTATCCTTGCATGCGACTATGACAGGGAAGGGGAAAACATAGGGTTTGAAGCAAAAACCCTTGCCGAAGAGGTTACAAACGTGCCTGTAGCAAGGGCGCGTTTTTCAGCTCTTTCCCCAAAAGAGGTCAAAAAAGCTTTTGAAAGCCCTGTAGACCCTGACTACAACCTTGCTATGGCTGCGGAAGCCAGGCAGATCCTTGACCTGAAAATGGGGGCTGCTTTTACACGCTTTGTTACGCTCTCGGTCAGGGAAAAGGCAAGGACAAAAGATGTTCTTTCAATAGGGCCCTGCCAGACTCCTACCTGCGGGTTTGTGTACGAAAGGGAAAAAGCAATCCAGTCTTTTGAGGCAAAGGACTTCTGGAAGATTACTGCAGTCTTTGCTGCTAAGGGCGGAGAATTCGAAGGTAGTCACAGGGCAGGAAACATCCACGACAAAGAAAAAGCAGCTGAGATCTTCAAGCGCTTAAAAGGGGCAAAAGAAGGGCTTGTTGTAAAAAAGACGGTAAAAGAAGCAAAAACCAGCCCTCCGAACCCTTTGAATACTACAGAGTTCCTGAAAAGGGCTTCAAAATTCCTGGGGATCAGCCCCGAACTTGCACTTGAGACAGCAGAACAGCTATACCTTGCAGGGTTTACCAGCTACCCGAGGACAGATACAAACAAATACGCAGACGATTTCGATTTCAAGTCCCTGGTTTTTGATTTTGCAAGGCAGAATGAGTATAAGCCCTTTGCAGAGTCAATCCTTTCTGCACCGATAGTTCCTAAGAATGGAGATAAAGACGCACACGACCACCCACCAATACACCCCATCCGAGCTGCTTCAAGAGGAGAGGTCAGTTCTGCAATAAATATACCGCAGGCGGCAGAAGTCTATGACCTTATCGCAAGGCATTTCCTGGCAAACCTGATGCCTGCTGCGGTTTTTGAAAAGACACACCTTCACCTTCAGGTCAATGAAGAACCTTTTGATTCCTCAGGTACCGTGCTTAAAGATGCAGGTTGGCTTGAAGTATATCCGTTTGAAAATAAAAAAGATAAGCTTCTCCCGTTTGTAGAGGAAAAAGAGAAAGTGGACGTAAAAAAGCTGAGCAACACAAAGTCAAAAACCAGCCCTCCGAAGAAGCTGACAGAAGCTGAACTCCTGACCCTTATGGACAAGCATGGGATAGGGACAAAAGCAACAGCTCCAACCCATATAGAAACAAACAAAAAGAGGGGTTACTTCGAGAACAAAGGAAAGACGATTTCGATACTTGATACAGGTTTTACCCTGATGGATGGGCTTTCCCTGTCTGTCCCGATACTTGTAAAGCCTGATATCCGTTCAAAGATTGAAGCACTTATTCAGGAAGTAGAAGACGGAAAAAAAGAGTTTGAAGCTGTTCTTGACGAAGGCACAGCCCTGATTAAAGAAATGTATGCCCAGCTTGAAGCAAACAAAAAAGAGCTAATTTCAAACATCGCAGGAACTATCAAGGACGAAGCCGCCCTTGAAGACAAGAAAAACTACATAGGGACCTGCAAGGTTTGCGGGCACGTGCTCAGGATCATACAGACGGATTCAGGGCGTTTTGTGGGTTGCACAGGCTACCCGGACTGCAGAAATTCCTTCCCTCTTCCGAAAACAGGAGCCCTGACCGTTCTCAGGAGCAAAGAGTGCAAAAAGGAAGGAGCAGCCGTCCTGAAGGTAGGAAACAAATACAACTGGTCTGTTGGTGTAGGCCCCTGCTTTAAGTGTGAGCTTGAAAAGGAATGCTACCCTCCTGAAACCGTAGGGCTCTGCCCTGAATGTGACGGGAGCATGTTCCTTATATCTTTTAAAGATAAGCGCTTTCTGGGCTGCACAAAGCGCTGCGGGTATACTCATTCGGTCCCCAAGACCGGAAAATTGACTCTTCTAGATAAAACCTGTAAGGACTGCGGCTGGAAGATGTTCAGGCTAAAAGAAGATGGTGTCGGAAACGAAAGTCTGGAAGGGGATTTCTGCTTAAACCGGCGCTGCATGGAAGGAATAAAATACTGGAAAAAGGCGGGTGGAGTAAGGGCGCAGAGAAAGATTTCTGCAGAGCCTGCATCAGGGCAGGGAGCAAAAAGCGCGTCAAGAATTGTGGAAAGACCGGCAGCAGGCAGAGTTTCAAGAGCGTCATCTTCCGCAGGCAGCAGAATAGAGAATAAGTGAAGGATTGTTAAAAGGGATAAAATTGTGGAGAGTAGAAGTGAATTTCGCTCTGGAGGACTGAATTAGATAGATATATCTGGGCCTCTGATCCGTGCGGCTTTAGCAGCTATATTGAACCACTCATTACTGTATCTCAAATATTGTCTTCTGCTTTTTTCTCAGTTTTTTCCTTTAATTTAGCATGAAAGTACTTGGAAGCACTTTCATGCTAAATACTTGACAAAAAGGTTCTGTCCGAAAAAGTTCCAGATAGAAAAAAGGTTATGACCAAAAAAAGTTCCTGATCAAAAAAAAGTTTTTTGGCGGGAAAAATCCCGCGATTTGATTTTACCTTCGAGTTGCTCTCTTCTTTTTAGCAAACTTTTTAATTTTTCATTTTTTATTTATAAATAGGGGTTCCCGTACTCCGGGTTATTTTGTCAAAGGCTTCGACCATCTTCATTGTCAGGGAACCGGGTTTGCCTGTACCTATGACTCTTCCGTCAAGCCTGGTAATAGGAGCGGCTTCGGCTGCAGTTCCGGTTACGAAGATCTCGTCCGCTGTGTAAAGATCAAAAAGGCCGAGGTTTGCTTCAATAACCTGGTATCCCATCTCATCAAGAAGCTCGATGGCTGTTGCCCTTGTGATGCCCTTTAAGTTGCTTATTGTGTGGGGCGTTAGGACCCTGTTGTTTTTGACGATAAAGATATTGTCTCCCGAACCTTCGCACACAAAGCCGTTCTGGTCAAGGAAGATAGCTTCATCTCCACCTTTCTCATTGGCTTCAATCTTTGCCAGGATATTGTTCAGATAGTTCAGGGACTTGATGTTTGGGGACAGGGCATCAGGTGCGTTTCTGCGGACACAGACGCTAACTCCTGTGAGCCCGATCTCGTAAAGATTGCCGTACATGGCTCCCCAGCCCTGGGCGATAACAACGATGGTTGGCTTTCCACAGTTGCGGGGATCAAGCCCCAGATCGCCGATTCCTCTTGCGACGATTGGGCGGATGTAAGCATCTTTGAGGTTATTTTTCCTGAGAGTCTCAAGGATTATCTCGGACATTTCTTCTCTTGTGATGGGGATGTCCAGTGCGATTGCTTTTGCGGAATCATAAAGCCTGTCAACATGTTCCTTTAATTTGAAAACACGCCCGTTATATGCCCTTATGCCTTCGAAAACACCGTCCCCATATAGGAAACCGTGATCATAAACCGAAACTTTGGCTTCAGACTTCGGGACAAAATTCCCGTTTAAATAAATCAGTAACTCACTCATTTGCAAATCATCCTTTTTGGTTTTTATTAGCTATAGGGTAGTTAACTGGAGCTTTCGATCCTATCCAGCTCTTAACCTACAAGCGGATACCCCATTTAACTTTTTAACTCTTTAGCAGTATGTAGGCTCTGTGCAAAGGTCTTATATGAACTTAGAACTTCGAGAGAGTTACCATACTGGAAGTCTTTATAAGCACTCTAATTAAAGTGGGTAGATCCTGAATATATATTACAATTCCGCTTCAACATAAATATTTTAAGGTTTAATTCAGTTCCAATTAACACGTCTATACAAAAAGCTTTTATCTTAGAATGCGCAATTCGTATCCCGCAGTAAAATAAGCAAATAGGGCTCGTGGCTTAGCCAGGATATAGCGCTGGGCTTCTAACCCAGACGTCGGGGGTTCAAATCCCTTCGAGCCCGCTTAATTTCCTTTTGATTTGTCTTTGAAAACAAACCTCAGTTACCTTCCTGATGTTTCTCTACCTTTTACTGAGGTCACCATTTGCTTTCATTTAACTTGCACTTTTTCGTAATGTTTTCCTGCACATCTACAGCTTTTTATGGAATCCTGTATTAAATGCCTTTTAAAATCGCAAAAAACAGGTTTGAAACTTGAAATAAATAAGATTTAAACAAAAAGTAGATACCAAGGCTAAAAATATGTAAATTCCCTGAAAATCCAGCATTCCCTGATAACTCAGCACAATTCTATCTCGATAAAGCAAGAATAGTAGTTCACCTCTTTTCTTTATTATTCAGATTTTTTTCCCTGAAATTCAGGATTTTCCTGCATATTGATTATTCTATTTATAAGAACATATATTATTCTAGTATTATTCTACTCCTCTTATTATTCTACTCCTCTATTTTTTTCCCCTGTTTATCTCCTTTCTTTTTAATGGCATTCAGCGCAGCTGCACTCTTTATCCCTGCGGATGATTCCGTACAGCATAAGAGGGAGCAAGAGGGCTGCAAAACCCATTTTAATGCTCTCGGGAAGCAGTTCTTCTGCACTTCCAATTGTTGCAGTCGCACTCATTCCCAGCTTAAGGTAAAGCCAGTCCAGAAGAATTCCTGCTCCAAGGGCACAAAGAGAGATAACTCCCACGTAAAGGGCTGCGGAACGCTTTCCAAGATACCGGGCGACCATTGTTATGCTTACCGCATTAGTTGCAGGTCCTGCGAGAAGGAAAACAAAAGCAGTACCAGGGCTCATTCCTTTGGCTACAAGGCTTGCGGCAAGAGGAGTCGAAGCAGTAGCACAGATATAAAGCGGGATACCCACAAAGAGCATGACCATCATTGACCATAACCCACCACCAAGGTAATCCCGGATCAGGGTCTCGGGAACTGCATAAGAAATTATCCCTGCAAGCAGAATTCCAATCAACATCCATTTCGAAATCTCTCCCGGAAGTTCTATGAATGAATATTTCAGGCCTTGCAGAAACTCGTCTTTAATTGACCTTTTAATTCTCTTATTTGGAAAGGGTTCGTTTTTCTCCTGCTCGCAGTGGCTGCAGCCGCATGAGGGGGTTTTACTTTCAGGCACATACGTTGTGGTGGAAAGTAAGAGAGGTCGGACTCCTTCCCCGGATCCGGCCTTCAATTCCAGATCCGTGGTTTTTGAAGGCATCGTCTTCAGGACAGGTTTTATCTCTTTTTCTGGCACTTCAGATGTGCTGCAACTGCAGGAAGGGGAATTGCATTTAGTGCAGGCTGTAGATACACCAACAAGGGTTGAAGCTGCAAGGATTTCCACTTTCTTCCCGGAATTCTCCGGTTTTTTGCTTCCGCTTTTCTCTGGCTCTTCTCCTATTAGCAGGTTTTCTGCAAGCCCTGCAAAGACAGCAGTTACAAGGGCAGCAAGTGGACGGAAAACTGCCATCAGAGGGTCCAGGAGAGCGTAGGTAACCGCTATTGAGTCCACTCCTGTTTCAGGAGTGGAAATAAGGAAGGAAAGGGTTGCACCCCTGTTTGCCCCTCTTTTTCTTATAGACATGGCTGCCGGGATAACTCCGCAGGAGCACAGGGGCAGGGGAAGTCCTGCCAGGGAGGCTATTATTACAGACCGGATTTTTCCTGCTGATGCTCCAAGATAGTCCACAATCTTCTTGTCAGGCACAAGGACATTGAGGATACCTGCAACCGCAAATCCGAAAATCAGGTAAGGAGCAGCTTCTATAAAAACTTCCCATGAAGATATCAGGATGCCAAAAAGTAGGTCAGGGACTGAACTGAGAATTTCAGTACTCACGATTTTTCCTCCACATGTTCAAGGCACATCTCAATGAGTGTGCGTACATGGTAGTCTGCGATATAGTAAACAGTAAATTTTCCTTCTCGTCTGACCCTTACGAGGTCAAGCTGCCTGAGGGTCCGAAGCCCATGGGAAACTGCAGACTGCGTGACTTCAAGTGCCTGTTCGAGTTCACAGACGCACATTTCTTTCTGTTTGAGCAAAAAAAGGATTTTCAAGCGGGTATCCGATTGAAGAGCCTGAAAAATTGCAGACATCCTCGTGATAATTTCGGAATCAGGGACCTTCTCCATCAGAGATTTTATATTCTCAGGGTTTACTCGCCTGCACTTCTTTCTCATAAACATATGAACAACTGTTCATATATTAATTTCTTTCCTTCTTTCTATTTACTGGAGTAATTTTTGAAGGATTCTTCAAAACCTAAGCATAAAGTCTGCAAATAATATTAAAGCAAAGAGGGATATCCAGTCTCTTCTCTGCATTCTAAGTTCATGTATTGAGGTCCTGCGGGTTCCCTGGTATCCTCTGCTCTCCATTGCGAGAGCAAGTTCTTCAGCGTCCCTTATCACACCTTTTATCAGGGGTATGGCAAGGGCAGAGACTGAGCGAAGAGGGTTCTTCCCAAAGTACATGCCCCTTGAAGCCTGGGCAACTTTTGTTCGCTCAGCTCTTTCAAAGAGAATTGGAAGAAAAGATATGGAGAGGTTCATCATTGTCGCAAGTTCAAAGGAGTTTACACCCAGCCAGCGGAGGGGGAGCGGGCGAAGCATTCTCTCTATCCCGGAGGTGATTGCAGATGGGTCAGTGCTGGCTGTCATAAGGGCGGCAAAAAGCAGGAGGAGTATAAACCGCGCAGAAAGCCTTAGCCCGTTTTGAAGTCCTTCCAGGCTGGGGTTTAAGATCCAGAAAGAAGTCAACACATGCCCTTTAGTGAAGAACAGCTGCGCAAAAAATATGAATATTATAAACAGAATCATGGGCCTTACTGCTCTGAGAAATACTCTTGCTGGCAGCCCGGAAATTGAGGCAAGAGCAAAAAAGAAAACAAACAGGGTCACTATCCCGAAAAAACTTTCTGTCCTGAAGGTCAGAATTCCAAGCAGCATCACAGCTGCAAGTTTTGTCCTGGGGTCAAGCGTATGCAGAAATGAATCTCCGGGCACAAAACTGAAAACCGGTCCTTGCATGCTTTTTTTCGCCCTCCTTGTTTCTCGTTTTATATTTGCCTGAATAATTCCAAGTATTTCACAGGCTATTTTTCAAGCTGCTTTCAGGTATATTATTCAGGCTTCTTTTCAGGTATATTATTCAGGCTGCTTTTCAGGTATTATTCAGGCTACTTTTCAGTCTTTTTTTTCTCAATTATTGATTTTACTCTTAATATCTCCTCGAGAGCTTCTTCAACCGTAAATAAAGCAGGGTTCACCTGGATTCCGCTGGATTTAAGTTCTCTCATCATTGCTGCTATCGGAGGAAGGGGAACATTTTCGGATTCAAGGTACTCTTTTCTGCTTCCCTGAAAACTTATCCTGCCTTCCTGGAGATGGATTATTTTTTCAAGAAGGGGAAATAACCCGTTCAGGTTGTGGGTTACGGTTATAACTGCGGTCCCCTGGTCTTTTACTTTTTTAAGAGTTTCCAGAATTTCTTTTTTTCCTGAAGGATCAATCCCTGTGATAGGTTCATCCAGTACAAGGTAGTCCGGCCTGAGGGCAAGAGCACATGCAAGAGCAACTCTCTGCATCTCTCCTCCACTCAGGCTGAAAGGGTTCCGGGATAGCATTGTGCGGTCAAGATAGACAGCTTCAAGAGCTTCAAGAACTCTCTCTTCAGTTTCTTTTCTGGAGTATCCGAAGTTTAGCGGTCCAAAGGCTATCTCATCATATATTGTCCTGCAAAATAGCTGGTCTGCCGCCTGCTGGAAAACCATTCCTATCATGCTTTTAGCCTTTTTTGAAGAAGGAGAAAGCCCATCAATAGTCACTTTTCCTGAGTCCGGGCGCAAGATCCCATTAAACAGTTTTATGAGGGTCGATTTTCCTGCACCATTTTCTCCCAGAATCCCCACAAATTCCCCTTTTTCGATGCGCAGATTGACATCTTTTAAGGCTGTAATTTCAAGTGGGGTATTTTTCGAGTAGAAAAAACTTACGTTTTCAAGAATAATTGGCATATCTCCTCCGCAAAGTTGGAAGGGGAAGAGGTCTTTTCCCAGGGGATCATGACTCCGTGTTTTTTCAGGCGCTCTGCAAGATCCATTAGGGGAGGCGGAGTGAGTCCAAGATCCAGGAGAAATGGGTTGGAGAGTACGTTTTCTGTTTTTCCTTCAAGCACAATTCTCCCTCTGTCCATTACTATAATTCGGTCAGCATCATGCAGTTCTTCAAGATTATGTGTAATGTATATTATCGTTTTTTCTTTTTCATGAAGCTTTTTTACGTGTTTAAGGACGAGTTTTCCCGAATCAGGGTCCAGCATAGAGCTTACTTCATCAAAAACAAGACATTCAGGCTCCATGGTAAGGGTTCCTGCAAGAGCTACACACTGCCCCTGCCCACCACTCAGGGTCTTTGGAGAATGATACCTGTAATTTTCAAGCCCTATTTCAGCAAGGACTCTCTCCACTCGCCTCCTTATTTCTTCCGGGGGTAGGCAAAGGTTTTCAGGTCCGAAGGCAAGGTCTTCTTCTACGGTCCTGCCAATAAACTGCGTTTCTGGGTTCTGAAACACAATGCCAACAATTTTTCTGATTTCCTGAAGCATGGAAATATCTCTTGTATCCATGCCCTTTACCATGACCTTTCCTTTTCCGGGTTTCAGGAGCCCGTTGAAGTGGAGGGCCAGAGTGGATTTTCCGCTCCCGTTTCGTCCTATTATCCCGATATATTCCCCTTTTCTTATTTCTATATATATGTCTCTGATGGCGGGTTTCCCATCAGAGTAGCTGTAACTTACGTTTTCGAGCCTGATCATGCTTGGTCCGATTTAATACTTCTTTATCAATTTATATGAAGATTGGTACTCGTTTTTTGCAGGATAAAAGCTCACATATATGGGGAGCGAAATAGAATCCACACAAATAAATTCGCGTGAGCTGTCACAGTTCATTGCTTGAAGCAATATATGCGGCAACCGCTGTTTTTATTATCTCCCCTGGAATGAAGGGAATTAATCCGAGGGTAATGGCTGTCCAGAGTCCTACTTCAGCTACCAGCATCAACTGGAAAACTCCGAGGGCGTATATTATCAAAATTCCTGTGCTCATGTTAAGGGCATTGATCGCAAGCCCTGATTTTTTGGCGTGTTCTGCTTTTTCAGCAAGCTTTCCTACAATGAAGGCAGCAGCGATAAAACCGAAAATGTATCCTCCGGTAGGTCCGAGAAGCACTCCTATTCCGGAGCTGCCTCCTGCAAAGACTGGAAGCCCTGCAACGCCAAGAAGTGTATATACAATCATACTCAGGCTTCCCCACTTACTCTTCAACATGCTCCCTGCAAGCAGGACAAAGAAAACCTGCAGTGTGACCGGAACAGGTGAAAACGGTATGGGTATCTGTATGTAAGCTCCTGCAGCCGTCAGGGCTGCAAAAAGGGATGCAAAAACCATTTTTCGAAGCTCTGAAGTATGAACTGAATTAGAATTATGTTTTATATACATGCTTTTTCCTTTTGCGTTAATTTTATTTCTGTACCGGCTTTATTCGGAGTATAATACTGTCAGCTTTATTTATCGTTAACCTTTGTAAATGAGGTAATTATCTGTAATATCATATTACAGATAAATATTGTTAACCTATCGAAGTTACATGGTTTACATTAGATTTAAAACTTTCCAGCAGTATTTAAGCTAATGACAATGAGAGCCTTTCTATCCTGCTTATTAGATGTCCAGTCACGTTTTGTAATTTTTTCCAAAAATAATGAGGATTTCTTTTTTAAAGACACTTGCGAAGGCCTGTTCTTTGTTTCGGAACGACAATTAAATATATATCTTATACCGGTATTATGGATACTTCACCTGGAATACAGTTTTACTACACTGTTTTTATGCTGTGTTCAGGGAATACATTGTGGGCGCGTGGCCTAGCCCGGATATGGCGGCAGCCTCCTAAGCTGTAAATCGGGGGTTCAAATCCCTTCGCGCCCGCCAAATTCTATCTTTCTATTCATATCTTTTCATCTGTTTTGTTTGTTTTGTTTGTTTTGTCTGTTTTGTCTCTTTTTTACCCTTACTGTTTCACTTTATCTATCCTATCTACCTTTTTTGCAAGCATCTCCCCTAAATTATGGAAATATTTGATTTTTAATAAACATTAAAACCAGAGCGCTGGCGCGAAACATACCCAGTTGCTTACGGTGGGGTGCGCCAGCGCAACTTTGATTTAACTGTCAAAGTCAGGATCTACTATCTCAGCTGATTGTGATTTTAAATTAGAACTTATTATTCATGCGCTTAAGTTTAAGCACATAATAGGATATCAGAACCTACATTCGGCATGTCGACATTAAATATCATTAATATTATATCTCTTCTCTGATCTCCCATAGTAGAAAATAACATCAGTAGAAGAGTTGAATCCTCCTTAAAACGTACAAAGTTCTTAGGTCATCTTGGTCTTATTGCAGGAGTTTTCCGAGAACTTGAAGTTGACAAACTGATCGATGAGATGCTTCCTAAAAAAAGGAAGCAAATGTTCCTCACTCAGTTTGTATCCTTGCCATATTGCTCAATGGTCTTGGTTTCGTAGGGCAACGTCTGTACCTGTTTCCTGATTTTTTCAAAAACATTTCTACTGAAAGGCTCTTTGGAGACGATATAACAAAAGAAGACCTTAATCAATATGCTATCGGTGAGACTCTTGACAGAATCGTAATATCAATAATAACAGTGGTAATAATAATGGTGATAACTATTAATTGAGCCTATCCCAAAAGATAATTTACTTCTATTCATTATCAATTCCTATAATAATTTTCGAGATCCGGAGCTCGATCGATATATCGAGATATAAAATTCGAGAAGCAAGTCCTGAGTTTTTGGATCAACTCATAAAGAAGTCTTTAGATAACGATTTTCATTAGAAATGAATCCTTAATTAAGGTACTTTCAATTTTAAACCAATGTTTCTTTTTTCTTTCGTTTTTTAGAATATGTTTTCCTGCACTTATCCGGACATATTTCTTTTAAGAGCGCTTCAATCAACGATAGTAATAATATGATCTATATATTCTAATGGAAATCTATACAAAAGATTTAAATATACATAATTATTTATAATAACTTGTTATCCCACAACATACCCTCTCGGGGTCAATCCCCGATTAAAAATTTTTCTTTTGCCTTCTATATGTAATTTTAAAAGGTGCGTCTCTTTGTAATTCAATTATTTCGATTTAACGCAGTTCTGCATTTTTGGCTGAGCTCATCCCAAAACTCAGTTTTAATCTCAACTCTCATAATTATTCAGGATTCTTTTCGTAATCAGAAGCTCGATTTGTCATTTATGCAAGATTTAAAGAAGCAAATTTTGAAGCATAGACTTAATCATAAATATATATGAATATACTGTCTATATACTTTATGTTGAAAAAGTATATGTATTTGAGGGACAACTATAGTATGTCGAAGAGAACCCGAACAGAAATAAAAATACTAATAAACTAAATACAGACTTTAAAAGAGGTGATAAAAAATGGAACAACTGAGGAGTTTGATTATTGAAAACGTATCAATGTTCAATGCAGCCTTTCCTAACAGGTTCTGCCATAGTCCGGACGTTATTTCCGCGATCTCACATGACTACAAGTTCACTTACAGACAGGTCGAAAATGAGATCGAGAAGATGATCCACGAAGGAGTTCTTGATGCAGAACTTTCCAATTGGGATGGAATAAAGGTCTTATAAGAATATTGCTGTTCAGCAAGAAAATAAACTGGAAATCAACACTGCATAACGACATAATGAATTAAACTGATGCGTCAAAAATCATTCAGAAATGCTGAATTTGACTGAGTGTTTAAGAATATACCAAACATTTAGTCCTTTGATTAAGTATCGGTAACTGAACCGAGTGTTTAAACAGGACAAAGAGATATATAGCGAGAATTTAGCCTAAAATTTCGACGGTAGCCAACTCTTTTTCCTTAAAATCTTTTAGTCCTGAAATTTCAAAAAAAGTATTTTTCAAAGCTGTCTTTTTTCAGAGAGTATCTTTTTCTAAGTTTCAAAAGAACACAATACCCATGATACTTTCCAATTATAGATGAATTCGACCTAATTTCTCTGAGATTGAAACTTTAAAATCTCTTTTTTATTTGCCGCATCTATGCACAAAATTTCATCGCAATCGTTTCTTCGGTTTATTTAATAGGCAGCGTGACTAATTTTCTGTAAAATCACAAATCTCAGAAAGTTTGTGGGACGAAGATACAGCTTCAGAAGAACCTACTTTCATACCATATGGAAAAATTTAACTTAGAATTTACAGAATTTTCGGCACACTGTCATTTAATACAGAGTTTACTTCCATATCTTCTTCAATCGATTAAATCTGAGTAAGAGAACAAATGTTTATCACGTGATGTTCCTATATTAGAAGATAATATGTACTAAGAATAATAAACACCATAGACTCATAAAAGTATATATGAATTATTTAGTAAATCTGTAACCCCTTCATTTCCACTGGAAAATAAAGCAATTAAGTTTATTTGTATAAACTTTTCATGATTTCATAGTGCCCATTCATACAGAAAAAAAGAGGAAAGATTTCACAAAGAAAGATTTACTTCTATGTTTCCTTCAATCTCTTTACTATCGAAGAAAGAACAGGTAATGTTTCTATAGCCTCATTGAGATAATGAGAAGCTATGAACTACTGTAGCGTCAATCCTCAAGGATAAAAGGATTATGAATAGCTGTAACCGAATATATGTGACATCTTACTGCTGACGTGACACTACTTGCAAAAATTAATTATTTTCATGAACAGGATTGCAATAATCAAATATGCTTTTCAAGCCTGCTTTTGAAGGTTGTCCTACCCCCGGTACAAAAGTATTAGATGCCTGGGTTTTTGCCGGCGAATATTTTACAGCAAACACCCTTATTATACCCAGCACGAGTAGTAAGGTAGCCAGACTTAACACAAATTTGTACTCAAACTCCTGTGAATAAAGACCCACAGCGATCTCACGCATTACTATCAAAATTGTAGTATCCGTTACATCTGTAAGCTTGATTCTGTCATGTTCGTGATAATCGACAAAAGCTTTGAAAAGATCAATAACAATGAAGACCGTTAGCACACTTGTTACCATGTGGTTGAAACCGCTTTCAAGAGACTCAAAAATAATGAAGCGAATCTCAAGTAAGGTCTTTGCCATTCCTACAATTAATGCCAGCAACAATATATAAAGAAAGATTGTACTAATTGTATCTGTGGCCTTTTTGAATAATTTTATACTTTTCATCTCGTTCTCCTTATATTGGCTGCATCACCATATTTTTTAAAATATATAAAGTTTTTCTCACTATCCTATATAGTCAACTAAAAAATAAAGAGGTGAGTTTAGAGATAAGTTCGTTTTATGGATGTCTTTCTCGTTCAATAACACTTCAATAAAAATTTTTGTTTTGTAAAACTGCTTACTTTCATCTCACATATGTAAGAGAGCATGTCTCTCAGGTTATTAGGCAGAATCTTTGTTAGATTACGTCGTTATTTCCTGTTTATAATTGGAGATTACCAGTGTATAAAATGGAGATATATAAGGGGTAAGTATTTTGACAAAACGCTGGTACCACATAATAGAGTTCTATAGCTCCACTTTTCCTACATTCAATACTAACTGATATATATTTTATATGTGAAAAATTCAAATACAGCTGGCTACTTCTTCAAATATGAGACCAAAAATTAGAATATTGTTTGAAATAGAGCCTACTCTAGAAAGCAAGTCTCAGTTTGAGGTAGTTTTTCATGGATACTAAAGAAATAAACACTCTAATAACCCTCTTAGTAGGGCTTCTGCTGCTGGGAAATGTTGGTTCTGCAGTAGCTGTGAAAGTTGATACGAGTAATGAAGACATTTCAGGTAATTATACTGATTTCACTAACTTCGTAGACAGCAAATGTTGTCCAGGATCAAAAATTGAAATTAAAAACATGATTATTCTGGTCCCTGATTGGTGTTCTCAGAATTTCCAGATGATTGCCCGATGTAACAGTGGAAATGTGGAAATTATTACGTGTAATGAAGATGTTTCAGGTAATCATACTGATCTCAATGACTCCGTAGACGGCAAAGATTGCCCAGGATCAGAAGCTGAAATAAAAAACGTGATTGTTCTGGTCCCAGATGGGTGTTCTCAGAGTGTCCAGACGCTTGCCCGATGGTATAGTGGAAAACCTCTGAAGCTTGATGAAATCGTAGCCGGACTGGTTTCTACTTACAGCATAGACTCGGTTATTACTGATTCTTCATCAGCTGCAACTGCTTTTGCCACCGGATATAAGACAACAAACGGCTTTGTAAGTGTCGGGCCGAGTAATGCCTCTGTTTTAAGTATACTGAAAAGCCCTTCTGAAAGTATGCAATACAGACCACTTGCAACGGTGCTTGAAGGTGCAAAGCTTGAAGGTAAGGCTACGGGGCTTGTAGCAACTTCCCGGGTCACCCATGCTACACCTGCTGCCTTTGCTTCTCACGTAGATAACAGGGATAATGAAAATGAGATCATGGAACAGATGGTCTATGGAAATATTGATGTGGTTTTCGGAGGAGGTTCACGCCATCTTGTATCTGAAGCAGAAGGTGGAAAAAGGACTGATGGAGAAAACCTGACAGAAGTGCTTCTTGAAAGAGGCTACCAGTATGTTGACAACAGAGATAAAATGTTAAATCTATCATCCGGAAAAACGTGGGGACTTTTTGCCAGTAGCCACATGGCACCGGATATCGACCGTTCTGAACTTGCACCTGAGGAACCTTCTCTTGCAGAAATGACTGGAAAAGCCGTTGAACTGCTATCTCAGGACAAAGACGGCTTTTTCCTTATGGTTGAAGGGAGCCAGGTGGACTGGGCAAATCATGCTAATGACCCTGCTTATGTAGTCACAGAGTTCCTGGCTTTTGATGAAGCCGTCAAAGTTGCAGTCGATTTTGCAGAAAAAGATGGGCATACCCTTGTCCTGGCTTTCCCTGACCATAATACAGGTGGAATGACTATTGGCAGTATTTCTGATCCCAATTATACCTCTACAACCGTAGAAGATGTAGTTGATCCTCTCAAAGGTATGAATCTCAGTTCAGCAGGTCTTGCAAAAAAAATAGGAACAAATATCTCTTCTGAAAACATTAAAACCCAGCTGGAAACATGGTGGGGGATTGATGCAACAGACGAGGACGTCACAAATTTACTCGAACTCCATGATAATGGAGAAGGTCTTTCCCTTGACTATGCGATAAATGAAGTAATCTGTAAAAAACATACTGTTATCGGATGGACCACTCATGGGCACTGTGGTGAAGATGTTCCTCTGTGGGCTTATGGACCTGATTGTCCTGCAGGCTATATAGACAATACCGAAATCGCGGGATATGTCGCTAAAAAACTTGGATTTGATCTGAATAAGACAAATTCGGATCTTTTTGTAGAAGTAGAGGAGGTTTTCTCCAGAGATGACGGAGACGGGAAACTGAATGAAAGTGAATATTTGCTGGACACGACAAACTCCTCAAACCCTGTGTTGAAAATAGGAGATGCCGAACTACCAATAAGCAAAAATGTTCTTATCAAAGGCGGTGTAACCTATGAGCTCAATGGAATAGTCGTTTATGCTCCAGTAACAGGCAAAGTTTACATTCCCACTGAAGCGCTTTCACTTCTTAATGGGACAAAATAAATGGAGCTGAAGAAAGGAGAGCTTATCTAAAATTTGAGTTAATTAAAGGGAAAATAATCCCTTTTTTTGTTTTTAATCGTGATTTATAAGTTGTGTCCTTGAATCACTGGTTAATTCCAAAGAACAGGCGTGTCCATTGTATTTGAGGAGAAGTAGAGAAATTCTAACTATTTCGTATTTCAACAACTTACTTCCACTATCGAATTTCCGAGTTTTTGAATCAATAACTGATTTATATTTAATATATAGATTACTTACTAATAATTAGTCATATTTAATATATATTAAATAAAATAAATATGTATGTAGTTCAATTATTCATTTTTCAGAGCATACTATCTTCCTGAGATTGCAGATTCAATGCATCAAAATATAACCACGAGTTCTCCGGATATAGTAATTATCACCTGCGACCTGCCGGAAAATGTGTTTGCAGTCGAATATAACGGAGCAAAAAACTTCATTGAGAGAATCAAACCTTCTTTCAGCACGTCGACCTTTAATTTTTCATAATTTTTCTTGATGCCGAATTTGAAATAATACATATTATTTGTACGTAACTTTTAGGTTTACATATGATCAATTATAGGGTCCTTCCAAATCAACGCTAAAACTAAGGATATAAAATACTTATTTTGGTCTATAGGCATGTATTTCGGATTTACCTAATAAAAATACACTTTAAAATTGATTTTTTGGATAAATAGTCTATAATTATCTTTAAAACTGATAAATGAACGAAATAGAATCATTATTTGCTCACAGCTTTATTAATTTCTAAATAAGGCACCTGATATCACTTTCTTCCATACGAATTCAATGATGAAAGTAAAAAAAAGACATTTAATCCGTTATTTGAAGTATATAAGATATTTAAATGGAAAATAAATCATTTAGAGTATGTACTTTAATTGGAAAAGAAACGACACTATATTTAATTGAGTAAATAAGGATTAATAGTCTTTAAAAAACTGATCCTCTTTCAAGAGGTCTAAATAATTAGATTATATCCAAATTTATTTAGAAGAGTATATATTTTAATAAACAAATTAGATTGCTTATGAGTTCAGTTATCTCAGATATACTCTCAGGATACAAAAAGGCGTTAGACGCATCTCAAGAGGTATACGAAGAGCTGTATACTGAGAGAGCAAAAAGTGCCAAAGAATTCTATAATCTTTTTTTTAAAGACTTAATAAAAGACTGCTCAAACTTTGATGATCCTGCTAAACAAAGACAGATAAAAAGGCAAATCGAATATATTTTTAAGACCGACAATATAAAATTTGCCGCAGTTGATGGTACTTGCTACAAAAATAGACTGGGAGACTATATGGTATTTTTTGGTGGTTCTTATGGGATCAGAGGAAATATACATTTTGAAGGTGAACCACCAAGAGTGAAATATGAGAAATGGTCGTCAGAACAAGATGTAAGTATGGTAGCATATGTCCCGGTTCCATTTGCAGAACTGAATGATGTATCAGAAGAGCAATTTATATTAAAACCTGATGAAGAAAAGGTAAACTTACTCTCGATACACACTCAAATTATGCAATTGGCTGAAATCTACCTCATATATGATTTGATAAAAGCTTCTAGTCTCCGTCCAAAGTTTGTCCTTTGGGATCAATCCATGAGCGGGATAATGGCCAGTAATGACATTGGTACACCTAACATTAATCTCATTGGTTACAGACATGCAGGTAGAGAGCTAAATATTGCAGACGTACTAATTGCTTACTCCCATCCTTATAATGAGTATCTTGGAGTTCCTTCTGCCAAAAAGTTTAGGCTATATAATTATGTATTAAGTAAGTTGACAAAGAAATCACCTCAAAGAATATCAGAGTTAATTAAAGAAGCAAATATTGAAGAAGACGAATTCTTACGAAGAATTAAAATTTTGAGTTTAAGAGACCACCCCAAGTTAAAACCAATTATTTCAATAGAAGGAGATTTAATTCATTTAAATCAGGAATATAAAGATTCATGGGAATATACTGTCAATCTTTTTGATACTTTTTGTATGAATTTATTCAAAAAGAAAGATCAGAGTGCTCTAATATATGAAGCAAATGAAAATGGGGAAAGCAGAAGAAGATGGATGTCTCCAGATGATTTGCGTTTTATGATTTCTGTGGGAATTCGAGCAGTAATTGAGGAAGCTTGGAAACATGATATTTTGTTAATTGGAATTGTAAAAGATTCTGCTGCTAGATATCTATCCCGGAATTTCCTTGGAGTTATGAGATATTTAGGAGAATACGAGTTTAAAGATTTTTTACTTCCCTGGACTGATAGATCGTTTTTAGAAATAATCCCTCTTGGTGATGATAATCTAAATGCTCCTTGGACAACAATAGAGTATGACTCTGCTTTTATGACTTTACATTTAGAAGAAATTAATGGCCCCGTAAGAGGGGTTCAAGGACATGTTGTAAACACAGAAAGAATAGTTGTTAAATCTTTAGCACAGTTTTACTTAAATAGAAGCCGAAAACATCCATTAATGGGTCATGTTATTTTTATTGATAGGCTCTTACTTCCCAGTTTTGAAAAAGGAAGATTAAGTTCTGTACATATAGCAGAAAAAGAGTTAGGTGATATTTATCCAGTTGTATTCAAAAGTAATAATAAAGAAAACCTTATTCAGGACGTTACAATATACATTTTGAAAATATTAACGCGCAATCTATACCCAGAAGTAATAGGCTACCCTGATCCTTTGCATAAAGCGGATTGGGGGGCCAAAACACTATATAAAAAAGTCAAGTCTATGATTGACAGTAGTGGAGTCTCTCTAAAAACACGTCCTCTTAACAAAACATTTAGAAAAATAAGAGAGGAAATTAGGAGGATCTAAATGCCTTTTAGATTAAAACCTGGTAGACTAATGTTAATGGAACCTGATCCCCGTACAACTTATAAACACACTATATGGTTTAATTATACAAGAAATCAGATGATAAGCATTAAAGAAGGGGACCTAATAGCAGTTCCAAATTTCAATTCGACTGCTGATACAACTGTATACAGTATACTTGAAGTTACCAGTACTATGCCTGTTCACTATGCTCTTGGATCAAATGCTGCTGACATGCGAGGTTATCCAGGATATGTTATGGAAGCAGCTGCTAACTTACCAAGCGACTGGATAGATCAAGAAGATGATTCTTTTGAAGATACCACGAAAATAATATGCACTGCAGTTCCTATTTATAGAGAATTTGTTGATGAAGGAACTAATATAAATAATCTTAGAATAACTGCTGAAACTTCGCTTCCAATGGTGGGAGGGGAAGTGAGGTTATTGTCTCCAGAGTTTACTGAAAGAGTTTTCAATAATGGAATTGATTCTCGAAAAGAAAATGTGATGGAAATAGGAAACTTGTTGAGAGACGAAAAAGTAAAAATTTACACTAGAATAGACGAGTTAATTAAAGTTCATTTTGGACTTTTTGGGTTTACTGGCGTCGGAAAAAGTAATTTTTTAAGTAACTTTATTTATAATATTTTTGAGAACTCTAATGAAACCGTGAAGATTGTTCTTTTTGACCTGATGGACGAATACACAGGTCTCCTAATCGATAAAATATTGGATAAGAATATTAATTCAAATATAATATGTATCGGAGAAAGAACTTTAACTCGGCCAGTTTTTGAATACATAAACTCAAAAAGTGAAACAAAATTAGAAGAAGCTGCTGATTCTTTATTAAAGAATCTTCTAGTTCCAAAAGGTATGAAACGGTATAAAGATTTATACCTACCATTTCTAGAAACACTATTAAAAAACAATAAAGTAAAATTAGTAGAATCTAGTATAGATAGATCATTCGGCCAATTTTTATTAGAAGTCCATGACAAAGTTTACGATAAGGACACAACTGCGAGAATTGAAATCGAGCTTGATAAAATATTAAAAAATTCTAAGAAAAAATACGAAGATGAAAAACTTACTGATGAAGTGGCAAGAACAATAATAAATTATCTGTCTGAAATATCTAAGGTACAGGATGAATTTGTAAGAAAAAGAATTAGTAAATTGATACATTATCTTGAAGAAGTAATTGACTCTGATAGACCTGAAGTAAATCCTGATTCAAAAATATCTATCACACAAATGATCCATGATTTAAACAACGAAGAAAAAAGTAGTCTTTATATAATTTTATCCCATGATCCAAATGCATTAAGGTCTTTCTCAAGAAAACTGGGATATCAAATTTATGAGAGCAGAAGAGGAAATGGAAAAATAACGCCAATTAACTCATTTATTTTCGATGAAGCAGACGAATTTATTCCACAAAATGCAACAGGAACTTACGCAGAGTCATCACAAATAATCGAAACGTTAGCAAGGAGAGGAAGAAAATTTGGGTTGGGGATTGGAATCGCAACCCAGAGAATTACTTATTTGAATACAAATATAATGGGGCAGCCTCATACATACTTCATCAGTAAATTACCAAGAGACTCAGACCGAGAAAAAGTTGCAGAAGCATTTGCAATGTCAAAGGAAATGTTAACACAGACGTTTAAATTTAATAAAGGGGACTGGTTATTAGTGAGTCACGATGCCACTGGTCTTGACGCTGTGCCTATACCAATAAAAACTGAAAATGCTGAAGATAGATTAAAAAAATTTCTTGGTGCTGATGAAGAGTGAATAAAGACATTTCAAAAACGTTTACTCCTTTTTTTGTCGCAGATAGGCAAGCTTCTCTTCAAATAATAAGAGGTCTGGAGATTCCTGACGGGAAAAAAATTGGGATAATGACCCATGCAAATACTACAAATAATTTCAAAAATGTAATGGCCCAATTTCCATGTTCTGAAAAAGATTACTGCGAAGTGATAAAAAAGGAGTGCCCATATAAAAAAGATATCAAAAAATGTGAAGAGGGGAAAAAGTTCACTGAAAAAGTAATTAAGATTTCTGATTCAGGTGTATTTACAAAAGAAGGGTGCATGTTTGAAGATTATTCTAAACTTTTCGAAGAATATGAAAAAATGAATGTTAATTATGGAATAATTATAGATTATTTAAAAGATAAAGAAAAAACAGTTGAAAGCGCCAAGTCAGCATTAAAGACATATAAATCAAAAGATTGGACATTTAAGTTGATAGGAGTAGCTCAAGGAAATACCGTGGATGAATATGTAGAGTGCTATCAGACTCTAAAAAACTTAGGTTTCCAGTACCTTGCAATTGGAGGGCTACTAGAAAAAAAAGAAAATACTGTTAGATACGTAAAAATTCGAGACGAAACACTCTTACATGATGTCTTAAAAAAAATTAGAGACAAAGATCCTGAGAGTTGGCTCTTCGCCTTAGGAAGCTATGCACCAAGCCGTCATAACTTATTTTTAGATATAGGTATCCAAGGTAGTGACTACAAAGGTTGGATTTTCCAGTATAAAAAACAAAATCCGGATGCAAAAAAAGGTGATCTAGAAGCGAGAAGTTCTAGATACAGGCAAGTAAGGTTTTTTATAGAGAATAAGATTGTAACTAAAAACCAAGATTTTGGGAAATGGCCTAAACTATTGGTCATTCCTTGCTCTAAGAAAAAACTAGCATCCGAGGGTATGCTACCGGCAATAGAGAGATATCAAGGGCAATACTTCAAAATTTTGAAAAAATATGTAACCGATTTTAGTAATAATAATGGGTTTGACATTGCCATTCTCTCAGCTAAATACGGATTACTCGAACCAATGGATAATATCGAATATTATAACCTAAAAATGGATGCAATACAAGCTCAAAGTTTAAAAGGATCGATACTCAAAAAACTTGCTAAGATGAATGAGTTAAAACAATATAGAGAAGTTGTCATAAATCTTGGCAGTCATTACATAGAAGCAATTGAAGGATACGAAAAAATCTTTGACAACGCGGTTGAATTTAAATTTTTTGAAGGAAGAATTGGAGAAAGACAAAAACAAATGAAAGATTGGCTTGAGGAGAATAAACCTTTGAAATCAAATTAAGAGGACACGAATCCAAAAAGTAGGTACCTTAACTCCACTTAATTATAGGGACTATATCCTAGAATTTGCTTATTTTTTCTTTTTTTAAACTTCAATTGAATCATTTCAAATAGAAATTTATTTATACTATGTTCCCTATATCGTATAGAATATGGAAACTTGGGCAAGAGACTGGCTTGAAGATCAGCGTAAAGCTGGAGAAAAATGTCTTGAAATCAAAGTTCGAGGCGACTGTCATTATGTTTATCGCTCTACGAGTAGATATGACAA
>JASGVX010000105.1 GCA_030054735.1 Methanobacteriota archaeon
TATTGAGTAAGAATATATTTTTCATCCATTTTTTCATCAAAATCACAATCAAAAGGACTGAAAGAACTTATAAAATATATATTGATTTTAGTGTATTCCATACAAAAAGTCGGAGTTAAGGTATTAACAGGGACTCTCAAGAGACTTACCAGCTATTGAACAATTCTGTGTTGCAAATGTCTTAAGTAAAAAACCAGGTTTAACCCAAAACTTAGTCCTAAGTTGAAAGCACATTATATCAAATAACCCGTAATGAAACTCTAGAGGGAATATTGGAAGTGTAACTTTGAAGCATAATATTTTTTCAATTACATTTATTGCAGTCGTTCTTTTTGTTGTACTGGGCGCATCTGCAGGTTCGGCAGCTATCGAGGCTTTGAAAGGAACTGAACAGGAGATTAACTCGGCTTTTAGCAACCAGGTTTCTCCTGTAATTTCAGGGGACTATATTGTATGGCAGGATGAACGGAATGGAAACTGGGACATTTACATGTATGATCTGTCCGTCGGAAGGACTGAAACTGCCCTGTTTGAGAACCCACAAGATGAGGTAGATCCCGCCATATCAGGCAGCCGTGTGGTTGTAACGGACAACAGGAGGGGCAATTATGATATCTACATGTACG
The DNA here is from genome assembly GCA_030054735.1 of Methanobacteriota archaeon. Taxonomy (GTDB): domain Archaea; phylum Halobacteriota; class Methanosarcinia; order Methanosarcinales; family Methanosarcinaceae; genus Methanosarcina. The sequence continues at coordinate 627 of JASGVX010000105.1, forward strand.
ACATTGCCTCCAAAAAGGAAACCCAGATAACAACGGATAAAGCAGAACAGAAAGAGCCCGCAATCTCAGGAGACATAATTGTCTGGACAGACCGCAGGAACCAGAATACTGATATTTACATGTATAACCTTACTTCCAAAAAAGAAACCCAGGTAACAACGGATAAAGCTGATCAGAGCCAAGCTGCAGTCTGGGGAGATGTCATAGTCTGGAAGGATATGCGCAATGGGAATGAAGATATTTACATGTACAATATAAGCACAGGAATAGAAAAACCTGTGGTCATAGACCCTGCCGCACAGACAAACCCTGTTGTTGAAGGCAACTATATTGTATGGGAAGACAGGCGTGCCGGAAATCTTGATATTTATATGTACGAAATTTCCAGCGAGAAAATAATACCCGTTTGTATTGACCCGAGCCCGCAGAAAACCCCTGCTATCTCAGATGGAAGAATAGTCTGGGCTGACGGGAGGAATAAGGGAACAAATATCTTTATATATGATATAGCTACAGGGCAGGAAAAGACTGTTTCCACAGCATCTGAATATGAAAGCAACCCCTCAATTGACGGCAACAGGATAGTCTGGCAGGACAGGCGCAAAGGCTCAATGGACATTTTTATGTTTACGGAAGACAGTTCCGGAACTGGAGCAGATGCTGATGAAGAGAAGGCAGTTGAAGCTGGTGATGGGGCAAAAAAATCGCCTTTTAGTATATACCCTGTATCAGCTGCAGTTATAGCGGCTTATCTCATAATAACTTTAAGGAAAAACGGGAAAAGAAAAATTTAACTCTATGATTCTACCTTCAGGCAAAAAGGATGGGGGGAGACATACTTAAGAAATGAATAGAAATTGATACTATTAGCTATTATGGATAATGACTCGGAATAAATAAAAGGACTGAAAAATCCGAAGAATGAGCCGGGATGAAGCCGAATTTACAATTAAGATTGAAACTGCTGAAGGCTGGAATCCCGGCATCCATGATGGAAAACTTTTTTATGAAGCTGACCATGAAGGCTTTTTTATTGCAGAGCTTGAAGGAAAGCCAGTAGCTTGTGCTTCTGCTGTTGCATATGATAATTATTTTGGTTTTGTCGTTCTTTATGCTGTCAGGCCTGAATTCCAGAAAAAAGGCACAGGAATGAAATTAACCGAGAAGTGCCTGGAACACCTGGGAGACAGATATATATCGGGCTTGACGGCGTCATTGGAAACTAAAAGAAATACCAGAAAGCTATGAAATTTAAGCCTTCTTACAGCAAGCTGCGTTTTGAAGGCAGGGGAGGAGGAGAAATTCCAGATGGACTGGAAAAAATCTCAAAAGTTCCTTTTGAAAAACTACTTGAATATGACAGGAGAATGTTTCCCGACCAAGACATGGTTTTCTGAATAAATGTATCTATCAGCCTGACTCTTATGCCTTTAAAGCTCTTGAAGATAGCAATCTTAAAGGGTACGGCATTATAAGGAAATGTTGGGGAGATTATAAAATAGGCCCTCTTTTTTCGGGCGACCTGGATACGGCAGAGAAAATTTTCAGGGCGCTTAAGCTTCAGTTCTTGAAGAAACCATTTACCTTGATGTTCCGGAGCCAAATGAGAAAGCAATGTGAATAGCAAAAAAATAACACATGAATATGATGCTAAAAACTATCTGGTTGTAGAGCCAAAAAGAACCTGATATAGAGCTAGTGTCGTGTCAGTCATCAAGGATTATATGATTTTGAATCGTTGTAATCGATTATATACGACATTTTAACGCTGACATGACACTAGATAAGGTTTATGGGGTTACGAGTTTCGAAACTGGATAATTAACAAAGTCCTTTTTCATCAGAGGAGTTGAAAAGAACCAGATTTTGTTCAAATCCTCCCCTTTCATTCCTCTTTTCCAATCTTAACGATTCAAGTGCTTCTTTTGAAAAACCCCTTAGTTCTGTAATCCTGTAAATCACTTCCAGTATGTCGGCAAGTTCTTCAAACTCTTTACTCTCAAGGTACTCAGCCAATTCCTCTTCAAGTTTATTCTCCATCTCAACAAGAAAATCAGGATCTGAAAATTCTTTGACAAGATATTTTTTGCCTGAATACCGAAGAATTTCCGGGATTCTGTCCCTGACTGCTTTATGCCCTCTTTCTGCTGAAGATTTCATGAATTAGCCACCCTCGAACAATCTGAATTCTGATCATATTCTTTTATTCTGAGGATATTCCTTTAAACAGAGAGGTTTCAATAAATATATAAATGCCATACTTAATATCCATGCAGAATAATTCTGGAGAGCAAAAAAGCAGATATGGCAGTTATTATTGGCTGCATATTTTACAGCATGAACGGGCTTTTTATTTCCCACACCCATGATATGACTATTTCTCCAGTAATCTTTTACAGGTTGTTTTTCTGTATTCTGTTCTTTTTTATATATAGTTGCAAGAGGAAAAACCTCAGAACTCAGATTAAAAAAAAGAAAGGGAACCTGCTCTTGCAGTGGATGCTCGTTTTAACGTTTATGCTGCTTCATTTTACCTGCCTTAAGATTACCTGCGTATCCATAGCAATTTTACTTCAGTATACAGGACTCAGTTCCAAAATCTAGTGATTTCTACATTTTTTGATTGAAATTTTGAATTCCCCCGCAGAATTCAATTTTCGATCAAACTCAATATTCAAGCTCTTCTGGCACAGGTCAATATGTCATGC
>JASGVX010000106.1 GCA_030054735.1 Methanobacteriota archaeon
TAATCCACAAATTAATAATCCACAAATTAATAATCCACAAATTAATAATCCACAAATTAATAATCCACAAATTAATAATCCACAAATTAATAATCCACAAATTAATAATCCACAAATTAATAATTCACAAATTAATAATTTACAAATTAATAATCCACAAATTAATAATCCACAAATTAATAATTCATAAATTAATAGGTCGTGTCCCTGAATTATAGATCAATTTTGGAAAAGCGAGTACATCCCATATATTCGATGAATATATTTAAGAGATTCTTATGCTTTCTATTTTCAATGATTCAGACCCACGACCAATTAATAATTCACAAATTAATAATCCACAAATTAATAATCCACAAATTAATAATTCACAAATAGTTGTTAATAAAAAGTAATTTATATAGACTGTTTATAAGCTGCAGGACAGAATTGAATAGACAACTTACTACAGTTTATCTTTCATCAGGGAGACTCCCATATGATAAAAGAAATCACTGCCAAATACAATGCAGAACAAATCGAAAAAAAAGTAACGCAGTTCTGGGAAGACAGCGATGCTTATCGGAAAACCCGGGAGCAACGCAAGACCGGAAAAAAACTTTTTTTTGTTGACGGTCCACCGTACACTACAGGAAATATTCACCTGGGGACTGCCTGGAATAAGATCATTAAAGATTCTATTCTCCGCTATTATTCCATGAATAACCGCTATATCCTTGAGCGCCCTGGCTGGGATATGCACGGCCTGCCTATTGAAGTAAAGGTTGAAGGCACACTTGGCTTTAAGTCCAAGAAAGATATTGAGAGCTTCGGGGTAGAGAACTTCATTGAGAAATGCAAAGAATTTGCCATTATGAATAAGCAGGCAATGACTGCACAGTTCCAGAGGCTTGGGGTCTGGATGCACTGGGAAGACCCGTATGTAACCTTAAAAGACAGCTATATCGAAGCTGCCTGGTGGGCCATCAAACAGGCAAGTGAAAAGAAGCTCCTGGAAGTGGGAAAGCGTTCGGTAAACTGGTGTCCGCGCTGTGAAACTGCAATTGCAGACTCAGAGGTTGAATATTCCGATAGGACTGACCCTTCGATCTATGTAAAGTTCAAGGTCAAGGGAGAAGAAAATACCTTCATAGTTATATGGACAACAACTCCCTGGACAATTCCTGCAAACGTGGCTGTGGCGGTCCATCCGGCTTACGAATACTCGAAATTCAAGGCAATCAGGCAGGACGGCTCAGAAGAAATTTTGATCGCCGCCACTGAACTTATCCGAAACGTGCTCAAGCAGGGCAGATACTCGGACTTTGAAGTGCTTGAGACTATGTTTGGAGAAGACCTCACAAATCTTGAGTACGAAAGTCCAGTAGGGGACCTGGTGCCTGTCCAGAATGAAATAAAACACAGAGTCTACCTTGCAGATTTCGTAACCGTGGAAAATACAGGTTGTGTGCACATTGCCCCCGGGCATGGTATGGACGACTTCAACCTTGGAGTAAAGCAGAAGCTCCCTATCCTCTGTCCTGTGGGGCCAGACGGCTCTTATACCGAAGAAGCCGGGGAATACGAAGGTAAGAATGTAAGGGAAGCAAACCCGATCATAATCAAAGACCTGAAAGCCAGCAAGAGGCTCCTTTCCGAAGGCACAGTCACGCACAGGTATGGGCACTGCTGGCGCTGCAAGACTCCCATCATCTACCTTGCAACCGAACAGTGGTTCCTCAAGGTTACCGAAATCAAGGACAAAATGCTTGAGGAAATTGATGCCGTAGACTGGTACCCTGACTGGGCAGGTTCAGCAAGATTCAGGACATGGGTTGAAGGCGCACGTGACTGGTGTATATCCAGGCAGCGCTACTGGGGAATTCCTATCCCTGTATGGAAATGCAAAAAGTGCGGAAAGCTTGAGGTAATAGGTACAAAAGCTGAACTGAAGGAAAAAGCCGGATTAAGCGGTGATATCGAATTACACCGCCCATACGTGGACAAAGTAACTATTCCATGTGAGTGCGGAGGAGAGAAAAAGCGTGTAGAAGACGTCTTTGACGTCTGGTTTGACTCGGCTGTAGCTTCATGGGCAACCCTGAACTTCCCACAGACTCAGGACCAGTTTGATGAATGGTGGCCTGCCGATTTCATTACTGAAGGGCACGACCAGACCCGCGGCTGGTTCTATTCTCAGCTCGGAGCAAGTATGGTCGGCTTTGGCAGAGCGCCTTATAAGAGTGTGCTCATGCACGGTTTTACTCTTGATTCAGGCGGAAAGAAGATGTCAAAGAGCCTTGGAAACGTAATATCCCCTATGGACATCATCGACAGGTTCGGGGCAGATACCCTTCGTGCCTACGTGCTTTCCTCAAGTGCACCCTGGGACGACCTGAAGTTCAACCTGGAGGAGATTGAAAACGTCAGCCGCTCGATAAACATCCTCTGGAACGTTTTCAGGTTCCCGCTTCCTTATATGGCGCTTGACAACTTTGACCCAATGAAAGTCAGCCTTGATTCCGTAAAAGACGCCCTGCGTGAAGAAGACAAATGGATTCTTTCAAGGGCTCAGTCCGTGGTAAAAGCTGCCGATGAAGCCATGAGCGGCTACCTTTTACATAAAGCAGTCCGCGAGATAATGGAGTTTGCTCTGGACGACCTCTCGCGCTGGTATATCCAGCTAATTCGTCCGAGGACCTGGACTGAGGCTGACGACCCGGACAAGCTTGCAGCTTACTGTGTGCTTTACGAGGTCTATGTGACTATCACAAAACTGATCTCACCTTTCATGCCCTACCTGGCTGAGGAGATGTACCAGAACCTGATAAAGAACGTGGACCCGAATGCCCCAGAAACCGTGCATATGTGTGACTGGCCCAGGGTTAACGATGCCTATCTTGACCCTGAACTCGAAGCATCTATGAACACTGCCCGCTCTGTTGTAGAAGCTGCCTCAAACGGCCGCCAGAAAGCAGGAAGAAAACTCAGGTGGCCCATATCCAGAACTGTTATCTCACCTGAAAGTGAGGATGCGGCAAAAGCTGTTGAAAGGCTTCGCTCAGTCATTATGGACCAGACCAATTCCAAATCCATTGTGATTACAGGCGTAGGCGAGAGCTGGGATGAACTCGGGCTTGAGGTCATTCCTGACCCGAGCAAGATAGGGCCTGTTTTCAAGAAGGATGCTGGAAAAATTATCTCTGCGCTGCAAAAAATTGATGGTCTTGTTTTGAAGAAAGCCTTTGCCGAAAAAGACGGATTTGAGCTTTCCCTGGCTGACGGGAGCACTGTCACAGTTACCCCTGATATGGCAAACTTCAAAGAGACTCTGCCCGAAGGCACAGCAAGTGCTGAATCCGATGCAGGCCTTGTTTATGTGGATGCAAACCTCAGTTCTGAACTCGAAGCTGAAGGGTATGCAAGGGAAGTTATCCGCAGGCTCCAGGACATGAGAAAGGAACTCGACCTTGTTGTGGACGAAAACGTCTGCGTCTCTGTACGGATCGAGGACGAAAGGGTCTTAAAGCTCGTTGAAACCCTGAAAGACCTGATTGCAGAAGAGGTTAGAGCTGAGGCCTTTACACTGGGATGCGGTATAGAGGTTTCCGGAGATCTTGTAAAGGACTGGGACGTTGAAGACATTGCCATGAAGATGGGAATTGCAAAGAAATGACTCTGGATTTAAGTAGAACGAAACTCGATAAGAAAATTCAAGTTCAGAAAAGAAAAACAGGAAAGGGGTGATTCATGTGGATTTTGCTGCCTGGGAGCCTATCTACAAAAGAATTTTAGAGGATTTCGGGTTTGACAGGAAAGGTGATGAAGAGGCAGCTAGATTCCTTTCCCTCATGATCACTGAAAAAAACACTCTAAGCCTTACCAAAATTAAAGATAAGATTTCAGGAAAGCCTGTTCTGGTCTGCGGGAATTCTCCTGGGCTCAGAAATGAGCTTTTGAAGCTCGACCTTTCTTCTTTTGTGATTATCGCAGCCGATGGTGCAGCCGGCGTCCTTATAGATATGGGCAGTGTACCTGATCTCATCTGTACCGACCTTGACGGTAATTCCGAAGCTGACATTGAAAAAGAGATCCTTGCCTCTGAGCAGGAATCGGTTGTCCTTATCCATGCCCACGGAGACAATATGGATAAACTGGAAAAATATGTACCCCGATTCAGGCGTTTTATTGCAACTACCCAGGCCCGGCCTTTAGATAACGTTTATAATTTTGGAGGGTTCAGTGATGGGGACCGCTGTGTTTTTGTAGCCCGGGAGTTCGGGGCTAAAAGTATCAGGCTGGTTGGATTCGATTTTGAAGACCCCGGCGTAAACCCGATTAAGAAAAAGAAGTTGAAGTGGGCAAAGGAATTAATAGGGATCTTAGGGATTTGAAGGGCTAAACGTTTATGTAAAGGGTTTCAAATTCATATAACATCGGAAACTTCCTCCAGCTTGTCTGGAGGTTCTTCCCAAAAAGAAAAAAACAGAAGAATATGAAATTAGAAAAATAAAAATTGGGTGAATGAAAATATTTTCCTGTATAGTTTATTCCTTTTCGTTTGAATTGTTTTCTTCTTCTGAAATTGCCTCTTAATTTCTCTTTTTGTTTCTTTTAGCATGAAAGTGCTTCCAGGTACTTTCATTTTTGTGCCTGTTATTCGAAGAATTTCATATGAGTTTTTTCTTTTCCGGAAAAATCACAGAGAAACCTTTGTGCTTTCTGGGACTTCACAAATGGAAAAAAGTGGAGGACTGAATATCTATGGTTAAAATGTGATGGAAAGATATTTTGTGCGCACAAGATGCGGGAAAAAGAAAACAGTATTGAGCCTAAAAAGGACTGAAAGTCCGATTAAAATTTTCTAACTAATATTCTTGGGAAAATAATTAATAAAATAATATATATTATCTTTATTTTATCATTTCCTTATATATACTCAATCAGAATTAATATTCAAAGGTTATTCTATATATAAAAGAATTTTACTTTTGTAGATATAGATTAGCTATAGATTAACTATATATGCAAAAAATCAGATTATTAGGCTGTTAAATTTTAAGTATGGATGAATTTTCTCTTTTTCAGGATAAAAATATGTCCAGATTTTTCTGAGATCAAGACTCTGCCAGAATAACTATATAGTTTCACTTCACAAACTACTATGATCATATGCAAAAAATTGAACTTCTTCCCCTGGTTCTTGACTATCAAAGTTTTTTCCAAACCCCACATGATATAACCTGCCGCAGCATTGCTGTTCCCCCCTGTCTGGACGGGACTGAGATCAATTTAATCTGTGGCCCACTTCATGCGGGCAAGACGTTCTTCTTGCGGCATGTTGCAGGCCTTATTCCGGGTTTTAAGTTTTACATTAATTTTGAAGATAGCAGGTTTAGAGGTATGGGGCCCGAAGGTCTTCAGGAAATCGAGGAAATCGCAGCTGAGTTTTGCAGGAAAGGATTTGAATATGGAGAAGGGTTTGAAAATGAAGAAAAAGCTGATAAAGAAGGGTCTTCAGGGCCTATTTCTTATTTCCTTGATGAAATCCAGTATGTCCCTGGCTGGGAGGACTGGGTTGACAGGCTTCAAAGAGACGGGGGTCGAGTATTTATAAGCTCTTCTTCTGCAGGTCTCATGAGTCAGAATATCTCTTCTCGCTTTGCAAACAGAATAAGAATTATAAAACTTCTGCCTTTGTCCTTTAAAGAATATCTCAGCATGAAAGGGCTCAGGGCTCCAAAACCGAACTTACTTACACCTTCCCGCTGTGACGAAATATTATGCCTGTTCCTGTGTTATTTTGAAAACGGTGGTTTTCCAGATATAATTAAAAACGATGATTATAGGCTTTCCAGGAAGTATTTTGAGGAAATTCTGGAAAAAGAAATCATTGACAAGCATAATATTCAGGACACTGATGGGCTGAAAAGACTTGCGGTCTTCCTGATATCGAACATGGCATCGGAATATTCTCTGGATACTCTGAAAAGTGCGAGTGGTATCGATAGCGAAGATGTTCTCCGTAACTATCTGGACTATCTGGAAGAGGCTTTTTTGCTGTATCGGGTGCCCATGTTTAAGCACTTATATGAAAAAACGGAAGACGGACGAGAAGAATACGGAAAAGAATACGGAAAAGAATACGGAAAAGAAGTCCCGTGCAAAGTATACGCTGGAGATACGGGTTTCTTCAAGTCAGTGTTTCCCAATTACCCGGACAGTCTTGGATCAAGATTTGAAAACCTTGTGTTTCTTGAGCTGCTCAGGCAGGGTAAACAGGTCTCTTATTTCCGCGGCAGAGGAGAATGTGATTTCCTTATAACTGATAAAGACAAGCGGGCTGTTACGGCTGCAGTTCAGGTCTCGGTCTGCTTTGGAGGCCCGGCAAGTGAACGGGATGTCCTCGGGCTTATGGAAGCTATGGAAGAATTCGGGCTTAACGAAGGGCTTATCCTTACCATGGACGATGAAGGAGTTGTGGAAGTAGAAGGAAGGGACGGGGAAAAGAAAAGGATAGTTATTAACTCAGTATGGAAATGGATGCTGGAATAATAGGGAGTACTTCGGTCTTCAAGCTCAGGGGTTTGGGTCTGAGTCCCTGAATCTTCTCCGAGCTGCATATCAGAGATGTATACCTTAGCGACATCGTGTACTCCCGGTTTTTATTTCTCCGTAACTTTCCCCCCAATTTACTGAGAATAGGATTCCGCATTATTGCCATAAGTTGCAGGCTACTGTAAAACATTGCAAGCTGCTTACAGAAGTATTATAAAATTTGTATCCAATCTCATACAAAAAAATAGCATAATGACTTTTTCTATCAAACAGGATGTGCATGCTCCCTGTTTTGTCCACAGAAGCTGCTCTTCTTCATTTACTCCACATTCCCGTTTTATTCCTTTGCTTCTTTGTGCTTCTTTCTGATTTCCGTAGACGATGTCCCATCATCTTCGTATTCATACATAGGGATGATATCACAAAACTCAAGGATATCAGGGTTGATGGACATTTCAACGGATTTCCTTTGAAACACCATAAACCGTACATTCTTTTCCTTAAAATGCCTTAAAATGGAGGGCGTATCTACTGTGCCGTCATAGTATTTTGCGTCAAAAAGCCTGTTGAAAGTATCTGCCCCGATTATGAAGGTGCTGTTTGGGAAAAGGTCTGCTTTTTGCAGGAAAAGCGGCGCATTGGTCAGGAAAATCCCACCCATGAAGTCTTTATCTTTGTATTTCTGTAACGATTCAAGCCTCTGATTCAACGAAATAAAATCTATGGGCGGCTTGTCAACGTTTGTCAAGGAGATTTCAAAATGGACGGGTGCGTTATATTTCTTCGATGCACATTCTGCCATGAAAATATGGTTCTTATGGCAGGGGTCAAAAGAGCCGGAGAATAGGATTTTTATTTTTTCAGGTTTTGCGAGCTTAATCTCTTCAGGTTTTATTTCTTTGGGAGCGCTTGCTTTATTAAAATTAATCTTTGCTATACCCAGGTTTTTATAAGAACTGTTCTGGCTACGGCTCGACTGTTTCAGAAGATCTCCTAGCACCCTGGAAACCAGGGCATATTTTTCAATAAGTTTTTCTCTTTCCCCTTCTCCGGTCCAAATACCGGTCCCTCTTCCTTCCGGTATCCCGATCCCATCCGGTAAATCGATTTCTTGAACGCCGCAGTGGCGGGCAAGCATATTAAAAATAAGGAGCGTAGCAATCTTTTCTTCCTCTTCCCTTGTCCTGTCTGCTGTAAGTTCTAGGGTGCAGACTCCTGTTTTACAGGCTGACTGGATAGCTACGTGGATTTCGTGTTTCCTGCCTTCCCTCTCGTTTGCAGCCCTGAGTTTGCATGTCGCTCCTATCCCTATCACGTCCGGTCCTGCAGTTCCATCTGAGCTTTTCGACAGTTCCAGAGCACGCTGATAAGCGACCATAGCCATGAGCCGGGCAGTTTTTTCAGAGCAGTACTTTTCAGGTCTCCTGCCAAGGAAGCGGTCCATTGCGTCTGTACTGTACGGGACAAGGGCATCCAGTACAGTTGCAGAGCCCCTGCCGTGGCGGAGCAGTTCCCCAATAATTTCTGCCCCGCCCCCGGTTATTGCAAGAACTACCCTGCAGGGCGATTTGTGGAGCTGGAAAATGAGTTCGACAGGTATACTATATTTTTTTGCAGCCAGTATTTCTACCATCAGTCTGTGGATACACTTAATGAGATTATAAATATTATTATTCACGCCATTCTACCGTTATTTAGACGACCCTGACTTAAAACTTGAAACTTCAATACCCCAATATTTTCGTGTACAAATACGGTGAAACCGGGATTAGACTTTATTTTCAGGAAGCGGGGCTCTCACCGGTCGCCAAAAGCGACCGGCTTTTCTCAAAATGCAAAAATAACTCAATGTGCTGTAACAAATTAATTTAAACAGTTTTGCCAGTTTTTTTCAGCAAAATACGAATAGCTTAAATAAGTTCTTATTTTACTGGAAATATTTCAATCCCATAAATCTCAGTTTTCTCCTTTATTTCCTCAAAAGAAGGATAACCCCTGATCCTTTCCCCTTGCAAAACAAGCTTGACTCCAGGCAAAATCTATCGGATTTAGAGACCTTTAGATATCCCTGATCTATGCCTGAAAACAAATGTTCATATTTTTGTTTTAGTTTTGAGGCTCTAACATCACTTCATTTCCATACTACAATTCATTTCCATACTACAATTCATTTCCATACTACAATTCATTTCCATACTACAATTCATTTCCATACTACAATTCATTTCCATACTACAATTCATTTCCATACTAC